>JBKPEY010000385.1:0-2275 GCA_046744405.1 Actinomycetota bacterium | reverse complement strand
ACCGTCTCGATCACCAGCATGGCCCAGACAATTTCGCCGGTCTCCTCCGCCACTTGCAGCCGCAGCTCTGCTCCCGGCACCGCGGTCAAAATCAGGCTGCCAAGGTCGATCTTGGGACTCTCGGCTGTGCTCTCTATGCTCTCGACCTCAGTGATGTCGAAGGGTCCGGAGCTTCGCCAATCGATGTCCTCAAGCGCCGCCAAGTCTGCGCCATCAGCATCGGCTGAGCTGTCAGCCTTCTCATCGGAGGCTTCGGCAAGCTCCTCATCGTCGTCGGTGGCTTCCTCGAGTGGCGACTCGCTCCCCCGCTTCCTGCCCCTTTTAAAGATCATGCGCGTTCCCTCGGCACACTGACGCTCTTGGCACTGCCCAATACTCCGCCAGTTGATCCGTAGCCGCCAATTCCCCGCGCGGACTTCGGCAGCTCACTCACCGGCACAAATGTGGCCAGGCTCACTGGTTGGATGATCAACTGAGCGATTCTGTCGCCCCGAGCAATGCTCACCGCATGTGTCCGGTCGGTATTGAGAAGGCAGACCTTGATCTCGCCGCGATATCCGGAATCCACGGTGCCGGGGGTGTTGACGATGCTGATGCCGTACTGAGCGGCCAAGCCCGATCGCGGGTGCACGAATGCTGCATACCCAATTGGCAAGGAGATGGCAACGCCGGTCCCGACCAACCGGCGTTCGCCGGGCTGCAGTTCGAAGCTTTCCCTGCTGCGTAAATCAGCTCCCGCATCACCCGGGTGTGCGTAGCAGGGTAACTCCAGGCCAGGATCGAGCTGCTGGAGCAGCACTTCGACAGCGGTCACGGACTCGCTCACTCGGTCAGCGTAGACGAGGCTGCTTCCCGCTGTGCCGCTGCCAGCTGTTGCGGGTGCCGGGTGGAAACCAACCAGTACGGGACGGGATCGTCGGGATCATTGAGGGTGATTTCGACCGCAGTTTTGACGTAAGGGCGAAGCACTAGGTGAGCCCGGGCATCGGCCTCCACACCGGCCCTCCGACGTGTCTGCTCAGGATCGAGCGCTCGGCAGTCGGCGATGTAGAGGTGCTCAATGCTTGCCCGGCCCACTCGAAGTTCATCAGAATCGACGCTGACGAGTATCGACGCCGAAATGAAGATCGCTGCGGCAATCACCATGGTGGCAACTGATATTCCAGCGCCCCATGTCGGCCCGAGATAGGCGCCGACGGCGAGCAACACCGAGAGCGAGAACAGTCCCGCAAGGACCCACCAGATGACCGGCACAGTGAGCCGCTCACGGAACAGCATGGAGGTAACTTACGCGGTCTTGATCGGGTCCTCGCCGCTACGCCGTATGCCGCCCGCGTCGCGGCACTAAGATGCGATCACTGAGCGGCATTGCGTTTTGCGGACCGCCGTAGATGAAAGGGCTAAGCCGATGGGATTGACGAAGAAGCTGCTCTCGAAGCTCTACGCCGGAGTGATCGGAGCTGTTACGACTATCGCAGCCCAGCGCTTGATAAAGGCGGCCTGGACGTTTGTCACGGGGAAGGAACCACCGTCGCCCACCGACCCCGATACCTCTGTGGCAACAGCCGTGAGCTGGGCTATGGCGAGCGCTCTTGGCGTGGCTGTCGCTCAGCTGCTCACTCGGCGCCTGACCGCGCGACACTCTGATGACTGAAATAGGTGATGATTTGTCGGACCATGCCAAGATCAAAGTGAATATTTAGATCAAAATCTAGGCCATCGAAGCACCACCTCGCGACCCGTTCGGGGGCGCGAGGTGGTGTTCTGTCCGGACTGACTGCCCCCAATCAGCCCGGTACATCGAGTGCACCTGCCGAGGCGGCGAGCCTGTTGGGGCCTGGCCCAAGCCTAAGTGATCATGCAGCCGGCAGCTAGTGTCCGGTTTGAGTCAAGTCAGCCGGCGCAGTCGAAGCAGTACGCCTCTCCACTCGGGCCCACTTCAGCGATCTGGCTGCGGTGCCGTACCAGAAAACAACTGGCGCAGGTGAATTCATCGGACTGACGCGGCAGTACTCGAACGGTTAGCTCTTCATGAGACAGGTCTGCGCCAGGAAGCTCGAATGCTTCCGCCGCCTCGGCCTCGTCTTCGTCTACTTTTCCAGAGTTCTTATCGTTACGGCGGGTCTTGAGCTCTTCGATGCTGTCTTCGTTCAGTTCTTCTTCGGTCTTGCGAGGGGCGTCGTAATCGGTCGCCATCTTTGCCTTCCCGGGCTCGAAAAGCCCAGATCATGATCTGATTCGTGCGCAGTCATATCACATGAATCAACCCATATGC
>JBKPEY010000621.1:0-1668 GCA_046744405.1 Actinomycetota bacterium | reverse complement strand
ATGTTCCGGAAGCTGCTTGACGAAGGCCAGGCCGGCGAGAACGTGGGGCTGCTGCTGCGTGGCACGAAGCGTGAGGACGTCGAGCGTGGCATGGTCGTGATCAAGCCGGGGACAACGACGCCCCACACCGACTTCGAGGCTCGCGTCTACGTCCTGTCCAAGGAGGAGGGTGGCCGCCACACGCCGTTCTTCAACAACTACCGTCCGCAGTTCTACTTCCGGACCACGGACGTGACTGGCGTGGTGAACCTTCCGGAGGGTACTGACATGGTGATGCCGGGTGACAACACGGATATGTCCGTGCAGCTCATCCAGCCGATTGCCATGGAGGAGGAGCTGACGTTCGCCATCCGTGAGGGTGGGCGTACGGTAGGCTCCGGCCGCGTGACGAAGATCATCAAGTAGCCACCGGCAAAGTTCTTGATCAACGGCTGACCCCGGACTTCAACCGAAGTCCGGGGTTTCGTCGCAATATCGGGGTTCCGTCACGCGCTGCCCCAGTAGTTAGATGGTGACAGCTGGAATTCTCCACCCTGACTCCAAGGAGGTCATCGTGGCAGGTACCGTCGCTCGCGTCACCGAGCTCAGCGCCAGGTCCGACACCGGCTTCGAAGATGCCGTGAAAGTCGCCCTGGAGCGGGCCAACCGAACACTGCGTGGCATCACGTCGGCCTGGATCAAAGAGCAGTCGGTCGACGTTGAGAACGGTCAAGTTGTTGGTTACCGCGTGAACCTGCTAGTCACTTTCGTACTTGAGTAGCAGATCCTCCAAGATCACCCGGGCGCGAGTAGCGCAACCGGATAGGTGGCGAATAGATCTGCGGCTCTGACGGTCTGACTCCACCGCTGGCCGGTCAGCACGTCGATGTAAGCACCTGCGATCTCTACGATGGTGTCTCCCCAGCCACCGGCCGCAGTTAGGCCGATCGGCAGTCGTGTCGCGAAAGTGATCACGCCACCGCGATCAAAGCCGATCAAATGATCATGCGCCGATCCGTGAGCCGTGACAGCCTGGTAACCGCTGAACCAGTCCGGTCGCCTGCTGCGTAACCGAAGCGCCTGCCGAGTGATCCAAAGCTTCGCCGCGCCCGATTCGTCGAGCGTGGGCGGACGGTCGCCCAACGATCGGAGGATTCGCATCCGTTGGTCGTAGTCCACCGGTCGGCGGTTATCCGGATCTACCAGCGAGTCCTCCCATAGCTCTGTGCCCTGGTAAACATCCGGTACGCCCGGCATAGTCAGCTGAACGAGCTTCTGACCAAGCGAATTGGACCAGCCGGGCAGAGTGATCACGCTGTTGATCTTGTCCCACTCAGCCCGAAGCTGCGGATCCTGATACGCCGCATCGACCGCCTCGTGTACTGCGGCCTCGTACGAGGGCTCCGGAGCAGTCCAGGTGGTGCCATCGCTTGCCTCCCGCATTGCCTTCTCGGCGTACGCGTGCATGCGAGCAGGCTCGATCGGTCCGGCCCCGACCAAGCTTTGGGCAAGGAAGTATCCGAACAGCCGGTTCGGGATCGCAGTCATGCTCAAGAACAACCCGGCAAATGCAGCCCAGGTCTCGGGAATCTCCGACAGCACGGCCAGCCTGGCGCGAACATCCTCGCCGCGCTTCGTGTCGTGGGTCGACAGGCCGGTCATCGACTCCGGCTGCCCGCGCAGCCTTGC
>JBKPEY010000267.1:0-6796 GCA_046744405.1 Actinomycetota bacterium | reverse complement strand
ATCGGCGGCCGTCAGGAACTTGTGCACATCATTTTCCGGCCGCAACGCGCTGGGCGGGAGCGATCGGAACTCGAAGGGCGTATCGATCGGATAGGTGTGTGCGCCGTCCAGCGCTCCTATCCTGTCGATCGGCAGTTCGGGCGGTAAGTCGATCACGATCCCTGCTCGGCCAGCTTCCCGGGCGCGATCCCGAAGATCGAAGTAGTGCATGGCGACCTTGCCGACGATGGTGTCCAACTCGTGGCGAGAGATGACGCGTACGGACGGCAACGGCCGAGAAACATAACCGATCACGGCTTCTTTGATGTCAGATTCGGATGCTGCGCTGCGCAATCGAAAGGCCTCGCCGTAATCAACCGTCTCAAGCACGTATCGGCCGTTGTCGGCGCGTACCCGAAGGGCGCCCTCCAGCGGTGCCACTGCCGAATCCTCCCCCGGCAGTTGGATATCGAAGCGAGTGAATCCCAGCTCTTCCAACTCAGCGCGAAATCCATTCAGCACTCTGCAAACGCTATCGGTTCTGTCTGGCCTGCGTTTGACTCCCCGAGCATCGGGAAATGTGGCCCTTGGAGGATCTTGATCTAGGCACGCCGCGACTACCGTGGAGACAGCGAGCAACCTCGGAACCGGCTTCCAGCAAGGACTTCCCACCCGGCCCCGGGTGTTGAGCGTTGGAGGTTGGAATGTTGTTCGAGGTACTGGCAGTGCTCGGGGCGATCGGCTTAGCGGGCGCCGCAGTTAGCGTCAGAATTGTCAAACAATACGAGCGTGGCCTGGTTTTCAGATTCGGCCGGATTTGCGACCGGGTGCGCGAGCCTGGATTGGCCGTGATCACGCCGTTCGCTGATCGGATGCATAAAGTCAACATGCAGATCGTGACCATGGCTGTGCCTGCGCAGGAGGGCATCACCCGTGACAACGTCACAGTCAAGGTCGATGCGGTCGTCTACTTCCGGGTGGTAGATCCGGTGCGGGCAATTGTCAACGTCGAGGACTATCCGTTTGCTGTGTCGCAGGTAGCGCAAACGTCGTTGCGATCGATCATCGGCAAGAGCGATTTGGACGATTTGCTGACCAATCGTGAGCGGCTTAATGAGGGCCTTGAGCTGATGATCGATAACCCGGCGGTGGAATGGGGCATTCACATCGATCGAGTCGAGATCAAGGATGTGGCGTTGCCGGAAGCCATGAAGCGGTCGATGTCGCGCCAGGCGGAGGCGGAACGGGAGCGGCGCGCTCGAGTCATCTCTGCCGAGGGCGAGCTACAGGCTTCCGACCGCCTGGCCCAAGCTGCTCACACAATGGCCGATACGCCGGGCGCATTGCAGTTGAGATTGCTCGAGACCATTGTCGAGGTGGCCGCAGAGAAGAATTCCACGCTGGTGCTGCCCTTCCCGGTTGAACTGCTGCGGTTCCTGGAAAACAACACGACTCTGGCGTCGGCGCTTTCCGCGACTCAGTCAACAGCTGCCAGGCTCACAGAGAAGCCCGAGAGCGGCGAAAGGCCAGATGTGAAGGAGATGCTTTCCGCCACTCCCGACGTGGCAGCGTTGGAGGCAGGTCAAACGGAGAAGGCAGATCAGCCATCGGGCACTCCCCGGAACGGACGTAGCCGCGCGGCGAATGGTCGGTGACTGGAGTTACCAGCGGTCGTGAATTTGAGCGCGTAGGTCTCGGTCGTACAGCGTGCGTACGCCATCCATGAACTCCTCGCCCAACGGAGGCAGCTCGCCGGCCGCGGCATTGGCTTTGGCTTGTGCCACCGTTCGGGCGCCCGGAATCACAGTTGTTACGCCTGCTTGTTGCACCACCCAGGCAAGAGCAGCCTGTGCCGGCGTCGCCTCGAACGGCAGCTTGGCTACCAGATCAGCGAACTCCTGCGCCAGCCGTACGCCAGTCTCATAGTCCACGCCTGAAAAGGTTTCACCAACATCGAAGGACTGCCCTCTTCGGTTGAAGTTTCGATGATCATTTTCGGCGAATTGTGTCGAGGTGGTGTACGCCCCGCTCAGCAGCCCACTCGCCAGCGGAACCCGCGCGATGATCCCTACTCCGTTCTGGATCGCCGAGGGCAGCACCGCCTCCAGCGGTTTGTGGCGGAATGCATTGAGAACGATCTGTACGGTTGCCGTGCCGCGACGAGACATCGCGGTCAGCGCCTCGTCGCAGGTCTCCACACTTACCCCGTAGTTAGCGATCACGCCGTCGGCGACGAGCACCTCTAGGGCGTCGTAGAGCTGATCACTGGAGTAGACCGCCGTTGGCGGGCAGTGCAGCTGGACAAGATCAAGTTGATCCATGCCAAGATTGCGGCGAGATCTGTCAGTCCACGCGCGGAAGTTCTGCAGCGTGTAATTCTCCGGCACTTGGTCAACTCGGCGACCCATCTTCGTGGCGACCATGATCGGCAGATCGGGATTCTCCGCCCGAAAGCGACCGATCAGTTGCTCACTACGGCCGTCACCGTAGACATCGGCGGTGTCAAAGAATGTGACGCCAGACTCAACGGCGGCGCTGAGCACCTCCAGCGCCGCCGTCTCGCTGACCTCGCCCCAATCCGCACCGAGCTGCCAGGTGCCGAGCCCGATGATTGAGACTGGACGCTCAGTACGACCAAGTACGCGTTCCTCCATGGCCTTACCCTACGGAGGCCTCCCCTTGCGGGCGACGCAGCACGGCTGCTGCCACCCCGGCAAACCCGATCGCCTGCAGCACAGCACCGATCACTTCGAGCACCTCGCCACCTATGAAGAGGCCGCTAATGTGCAACACCGGCCAGAGCATGATCAAACCTGCTGCCCAGATCGGCACAGTACGGCTGCGCAATAGACCGATCGCGAAGAGTAGCGTGCCGAGCAGATTCCCTGCAATGAAGATCGGAAACACCCAGGCAGTCGACCCATAGGCCTGGCTGGCATCGATCACCGCGGCAAAGTCAGCAAGTGGTCCACCGTGCTCCGCCATAACAATGATGGTCATGTTGCTGAGCAGCACGCCGAAGTAGCAGACGTAGCCAGCGATCATTAACGACCCGCCCACGAAGGCCAGCCGAGATCGGGGTGCCTGCCGCAGCGCTGTCAGCACAGCCGGAATGATCAGCAAGCAGCCGATCATGCCAGCAACGAGACAGAGCCGAAGGATTTTCGGATCCGCGGCTGCCAGAGCCAGGGCGCCGGCTCCGGTCTCATCGCTTCCGCCGTTGCGGATCATCCAGGCGTAGCAGGCGTTCGTGATCACGAAACCCCATGGCGCAAGAATGAGAGCGACTGCGCCGCTCAGTCGACGTACCCGGTGCGCGGGCAGCTGCTCAGCGAGGTCGGGCGCCGAAACGGTCTGTTCGGTTGCGGTCATGATGCACTCGCCGGAACTGGTCGGCGCAGACCGGCCAGTGTGAGAACGACGCCGATGATCGTCAGCATGATGGAAGTTCCGGCAACCGCTACAACAGGACCCGGCACACCAGTCACCCAGAACGCCGGCAGTGCCGTCAGCGCAGATAGCACTCGCAGCACACAGAGACCGACAGCCGCCGCTGTCCGACCTCGCCAGGCCAGCACGGCGAGCACAATGCTCACCAATCCCAGCACTGACCCAATCAGCGCGATGATCATCGGCGGGTGCTGTCCGTCGGTGGTCAACGGGCCCGTCAACTCGATCACGGAGAGAACGCCCAGCAGGACGACTCCGCTGCGATAGAGAGCAGACATTTGCTTACCTCCCATGAGATCTCGGTCGACCGATCTGATCGGCTCGCCTTCAGCGTGGCTGCAGCCGAGGCTCGATTGATGAGTCAGAGATCTGTTCGGGCCAGGAAGTTCCCCGGCTGAATCGGGAATCCTTCCCGGGACATCGGGAGGGTCTTCGGCGCAGACTTGACCTATGACACCGTCTGTGCGCGCTGGCACAGGCTTACCGCTGGCTCAGACGGGCCGGGGGATTCAGATGTTGGCCGCCGCTGTAGGTGTTTTCGTCTTGCTCGAGGTCATTGCCGCAGCGGTTTTATGCGTCGTCCTCGGCTGGTCTTGGCAGGAGGCCCTCGACGCCTTTGTAGTGACCAACTCGGCAATCGGGTTGTCCTTTGGCAGTTGTGGTGCCGTCCTCGCCTGGCATCGTCCACGTAATCCGATTGGCTGGTTGTTTGCAGCCGGCGGTGTGGCGCAAACAACGTCTGCACTGGCAGTACCGCTGGGTGCGGTACTGCACGAGGCAGCCGCACCGATCACCGTGCAGCGACTCTTGATCACGATCTTCAGCTGGTCCTGGCCCTGGGCAATTGGACTGGTCCTGCCGCTCGCACTGTTGCTGTTTCCCGACGGACGTCCGATCTCTCGCGGCTGGCGCTGGGTCGTGATTGCCGTGATCATCACAGCACCCCTTTTTGCCCTGGAAATGGGCACATTCCCCGACGCGCCGGAGCCGGACTATCCGATCGGCTACCTAACGATTCCCTTCTATGACCTATTGCAACCGCTGTGGACCGCAACCGAGATACGCACCAGCCTTGCCATGTTCCTTGGCCTCGCCGCCTTGGTTGTGCGCTATCGACGCGGCTCTGAGGTCGAGCGGCGTCAGCTCCTGTGGCTCGTGCTGGCGGTGTTGGTCGCGCTAATCGTGCTACTGCCCTGGGGCCTCGTCGCCGGCACGCCCGTCGAAGTACTGTTCGCCATACCGCTCATCCCGATCGCCGTAACCGTGGCGATCGTGCGCGTTCAGCTCTTGGACATACGCCTCGTTGTCTCGCGGCTCCTTGCATGGCTGATCCTCTTGCTGGCTGTTCTGGTTGCCTACACCGGCCTCGTCGCGTTGCTCAATCGCTTCGCCACACCTCGGCTCGCATGGTCAGCGGTGGTCACGGTGTTTCTGGTTCTATTGGCCACACCTCTACTGCCGCGGCTGCAAAAGCTCGTCGATGCTGCGATCTACGGGGACCGCGGTGACCCGGCTCGTGTGGTGTCCCGGCTTGGCGAGCAGCTCGCCACCCCAGACGCTGGCTTGCAGGGAGTGATCAGCACAATCGGATCGGCCCTGCGACTGCCCTACCTGGCGATCGAGCGGGATGGCACGGTGTTGGCCAGCGACGGTGATCCACCCGAGCGGGTACGCCCCTGGCCACTCACTCGTGGCGGCAAACCGGAGGGCCAGTTAACGATCGGTCTACGCCCGGGTGAACGCGAGCTCGCGGCCGCTGATCGCCGCGCCCTTGCCATGATTGCCGATCCGGTCGCGGTTGCGGTGCATTCGATGATCGTTTCTGAGGAACTACAGGCGTCTCGGGAGCGGATTGTGGCAGCACGCGAAGAGGAGCGGCGGCGATTACGCCGCGAACTGCATGACGGACTTGGCCCGACTCTGACAGGCATCGCCTTCGCTGCCGACGCCGCCGCCAACACCATCGACGCAGACCCAGAGCACTCGCAGCAGCTGCTCACTACATTGCGCCGTGACACGAGGGCTGCCCTTGCCGACGTACGCCGGCTGGTTGACAATCTGCGCCCGCCGGCGCTTGATGAGCTTGGTCTGGTCGGCGCCTTGCAGCAGCGAGCCGATCAGCTTTCCTGGCGATCAGATGGAGAATCGGTCCAAGTAACCCTCAACGTTCCAGACCAATTGCCTGCGCTGCCGGCCGCCATTGAGGTGGCGACCTACAGGATCGCAACGGAGGCACTCACCAATGTCGTACGGCACTCAAAGGCCAGCGGCGCTTTGGTGCAGCTGAGCTGCAGCGAGCGGCTCGAGTTGTCGATCACCGATGACGGCCCACCCAACCGTGCCTGGGCTCCAGGCGTCGGGCTGGACGCGATGCGTGAACGTGCGGCGGAGCTCGGCGGATCATTCCGGGCCGGGCCGACACCGACGGGCGGCCAAGTTGTGGCTTCATTTCCGCTGGCGACGCCATGAGCGATATCCGGGTCGTACTGGCCGATGATCATCCCGTGGTACGGGCCGGTCTGGCAGCCCTGCTCGGCTCCTTATCGGGCATCGAGGTCGTCGGCGTCGCAGCGGACGGTCGTGAGGCCGTACGTGAGGTGGTGGTACAGCGCCCAGATGTTGCCGTGCTGGATCTTCAGATGCCGGGCCAAGACGGGTTCGCGGCAACTCGGGAAATTGCCCGGGTTGCACCCGACGTTGCGGTCTTGATCTTGACCATGTTCGATGATGACGACTCGGTCTTTGCAGCGATGCGGGCCGGTGCGCGCGGCTATGTTGTCAAAGGCGCCGAGCAGGAGGAGATAGGAAGGGCGATCCGGGCCGTTGCCTCGGGTGAAGCGATCTTCGGGCCGGGCATCGCACAGCGCGTGCTGCGTTTCTTCGCCGCTCCCCCGCCGGTGGCCGAACCCTTTCCCGAGCTGACGGCACGAGAGCGGGAGATCCTCGACCTGCTCGCAGCGGCGATGCCAAATTCCATGATCGCGACACGTCTCGGTCTGTCCCCGAAGACAGTTGCCAACCATTTGTCTTCGATCTTCACCAAGCTCCAAGTTGCCGATCGAGCTCAGGCGATCTTGCGGGCGCGGGACGCCGGGCTTGGCGTTGCCCCGGACAATCGGTAGACCTATTCGCATTCGAGCCGGAAAAGATCTGCTGCCTAGGCAGTTGATCACCTTCCGGCGGTAGCCGCACAAGATCATCCCCGAGGAGGTCGGTGCGGCGAGTCGCCGCGACGAGAATTGTCAGTGGGCTCTTTTAGTGTGAATGTATGTTCGATTCAGATGAGGAGCTGCCGCCGGCGGGTGCCGCCCGGTTGGCTGCGCTGATCGAGCAGAATCATGCCGAGCTGAAGGCCGCGGAATGTCGG
>JBKPEY010000293.1:0-1888 GCA_046744405.1 Actinomycetota bacterium | reverse complement strand
GTCATTGCTGTGCTTATTGTTGCCATCGTGGGCACCCTGCTGAACGACGGCGGCATCAGCGTCTGGCTCACCGCAACGGCGGAGGTGACCACAGTGCTGGGCTGGTTCTGCTTCGACTGGGCCGAACGCAACGATTGGACTCCACGCACCGCCATGGCCGAGCACCGGTAGCGTAGTCGGCCGTGGCAGACACCGTCGACAATGCGAGCCAAACGCCGGCCCAGCCACAGCCGTGGGCTGAGCTGGGGCTCAAGGACGGCGAGTACGCCAGGATCAAGGAGATCCTGGACCGCCGGCCGACCTCATCGGAGCTTGCGATGTATTCGGTCATGTGGTCTGAGCACTGCTCGTACAAGTCCTCAAAAGTGCATCTGCGGCAATTCTTCGACGTCCCGCAAGAGACGCCGATCGGTAAGCTGCTCGCTGGAATCGGTGAGAATGCCGGCGTTGTCGACATCGGACAGGGTTACGCCGTCACCTTCAAGATCGAGTCGCATAATCATCCGAGCTACGTCGAGCCTTACCAGGGAGCTGCCACCGGTGTAGGTGGCATCGTTCGGGACATCTTGGCAATGGGCGCGCGGCCGATCGGCGTTATGGACTCGCTCCGATTCGGGCCGCTGGATGAGTCAGACACCGCCCGCGTGCTGCCGGGCGTAGTCGCTGGCATTGGTGGCTATGGCAACTGCCTCGGCTTGCCCAACATCGGTGGCGAGGTGGCCTTCGACCGCACCTACCTCGGCAATCCGCTGGTCAACGCGTTGTGCGTGGGAGTGCTGCGCCACGAGGATTTGCACCTGGCCAAGGCCACCGGAGCCGGCAATAAGGTGATCTTGTACGGCGCCTCGACCGGGCCAGACGGTATCGGCGGGGTCAGTGTACTGGCATCGGAGTCGTTCGACGATACGGCAACTAAACCCAGTAAGCGCCCTAGTGTGCAGGTAGGCGACCCCTTCCTGGAGAAGCTCCTTATCGAGTGCACGCTGGAGATCTTCGCTGCGGGATTGATCACTGGCATTCAAGATCTTGGTGGTGCCGGACTCTCGTGTGCGACGTCGGAGCTGGCCAGTGCCGGCGACGGTGGCATGCATATTGATCTCGATCTCGTGCCGCTGCGCGACCCGACGTTGAGCCCTGAAGAGATCTTGATGAGCGAGTCACAAGAACGCATGATGGCCATCGTCGAGCCGGAGCATGTCGAAGCCTTTCTGGCGATCTGCGAGAAGTGGGATGTGCTGGCGACGGTGATCGGTGAGGTGACCGCCGATGATCGCCTGGTGATCGACTGGCACGGTGAGAGAGTCGTCGACGTGCCGCCGCGTACCGTAGCTCACCAAGGTCCTGTCTACCAGCGTCCTTACCAGCGGCCCGACTGGCAAGATCAGCTTCAGGCCAATGGAGTTGATGACCTGGAGCGGCCGACGAGCGGCGACGAGCTTGCCGACACTCTGCTCCTCGTTGTGGCCTCGTCCAATCTCTGCGACAAGTCGTGGATCACTGATCAGTACGACCGCTATGTTCGCGGCAGTTCGGTACTGACCCAACCTGACGACGCGGGCATGCTGCGAATCGACGAAGACTCCGGTCTAGGCATTGCGCTCGCCACGGACTGCAATGCGCGCTTCACGCTGCTCGACCCCTACCAAGGGGCGCAACTGGCGCTGGCCGAGGCGTACCGCAACGTCGCAACCACCGGAGCGCAGCCATTGGCCATCACCGATTGTCTGAACTTCGGGTCGCCAGAGGATCCGGCGATCATGTGGCAGTTCAGCGAGGCGGTACGCGGCCTGGTGGCTGGCTGCCAAGAGCTGGGTACGCCGGTGACGGGCGGGAACGTCAGCTTCTACAACCAGACCGGCGATACGCCGATCTTGCCGACGCCGGTTGT
>JBKPEY010000374.1:0-8545 GCA_046744405.1 Actinomycetota bacterium | reverse complement strand
GAGCTGCACGCCTTTCTGTGCGACACCGTGCTGCTTACCGGTGTCGGCTTTCAGCCTCCGGTCGAGCAGCCGGTTTGGGGAGTGCTGCCACGTCCCCGGGTCACCGATCCTTCGGGTCCACGGATTGGCATCTTGTTTTATCGCGCTCAGTACGCCGCCGGGAATACCGCGTACGTCGAGGCGCTCGCCGATGCCGTTGATATTGCCGGTGGAGCCGGTGTACCGATCTTCGCGACCTCGTTGCGCGATGCACCCTCGGATCTGATCGAGTATCTCGGCACATGTGATGCGTTGATCACCACTGTGCTGGCGGCTGGCGGCAGCAAGCCGGCGACCGCGTCCGCCGGTGGCGATGACGACGCCTGGGACGTAGCAGCTCTGGCGGCGCTTGATGTTCCCATCCTGCAAGGGCTGTGCCTTACCTGGGATCGGGCGTCCTGGGCGGCTTCAGATGAAGGCCTGACACCCCTCGACGTTGCGACGCAGGTGGCGGTCCCAGAGTTCGACGGCCGGATCATTACTGTGCCGTTTTCCTTCAAGGAAACCGATGCCGATGGGTTACCCAGCTACGTTCCTGATCATGAGCGCTGCCGCCGGGTAGCGGAGATCGCAGTCAATCACGCCCGCTTACGCCACATCCCGGTCGCGCAGCGACGCATTGCCATCGTGCTCTCGGCGTACCCGACCAAGCATGCCCGCATCGGCAACGCGGTTGGCCTGGATACTCCGGTCTCGGTGATCAAGCTGCTACGCGCAATGCGTCAAGCTGGATACGACCTGGGCGAGCCGGGTGAGATACCGGGAACCGGTCCCCTGGATCCGGTCGAGGGGGAGCATGCTGATACCACCGCGGGTAATGCGCTGATCCATGCCCTGATTGCGGCTGGCGGTCAGGATCCGGAGTGGCTCACCGCTGAGCAACTCTCAGGACAGCCGGTCCGCATTCCAGCGCGCACCTATCGACGCTGGCTTACTGAGTTGCCTGACGAGCTGGTAGCGGCCGTCACCCAGGCATGGGGCGAAGCGCCAGGTGAGCTGTTTGTCGACCGACGTGGTAACCCCGATGGCGAGCTCGTGGCCGCTAGCTTGCAGGCGGGCAAGATAGTGATCTTGGTACAGCCGCCCCGCGGCTTCGGCGACAACCCAATCGCGATCTACCACGACCCTGATCTTGCTCCGTCTCACCACTACTTGGCGGTGTATCGCTGGCTGCAGAAAGAATTTGTTGCAGATGCAGTAATCCACATCGGCAAGCACGGCAATCTGGAATGGTTGCCCGGCAAGAATCTTGGCATGTCAGCCTCCTGTGCCACCGATGCTGCGATCGGGTCGCTGCCGCTGATCTATCCGTTCCTGGTCAACGATCCCGGTGAGGGAACACAGGCCAAGCGCCGGGCGCATGCCACGATCGTTGATCATCTTGTGCCACCGATGGCGCGCGCGGAGAGCTACGGCGATATCGCGCGGCTGGAGCAGCTGCTCGACGAATACGCCCAGGTCAATGCGATGGATCCAGCCAAGGCGCCGGCCTTACGTGGCGAAATCTGGACGCTCATCCAGGCAGCCCAGCTGAATCATGATCTTGGTGTGGCGGTGGCGCCCGCCGAGGACGCCTTCGACGAGTTCGTCCTTCATGTCGATGGTTGGTTATGTGAGATCAAGGATGCGCAGATTCGTGACGGGCTCCATGTCTTGGGGCAGGCGCCTGATGGCGATGAGCTGATCAACTTGGTGTTGGCGGTGCTGCGATCACCCCAGATCTTCGGCGGCGTTAGCGCAGTACCAGGGCTGCGTACGGCCCTGGGTATCGCGGAAGGCTCCTTGACCGAAACCGATGCCGTCGAAGCACAGGCCAGGAAGCTTGTGACGGCACTCGCGGACTCCGGCTGGTCCGTCGTCGAGGTTCCCAACATTGTGCAGCGGACGCTCGGAGTTGCGAATGAAGCAGCCAGCGCGGTCCTGCGCTTCGCGTGCCAAGAAGTCGTACCGCGGCTGGGCCGCACCGGTGAGGAGATCAGTTCGATCTTGCATGCCCTGGACGGCGGGTATGTGGCTGCCGGACCGTCTGGGTCACCACTGCGTGGATTGGTCAACGTGTTGCCAACCGGTCGCAACTTCTACTCCGTCGATCCGAAGGCGGTCCCGTCACGCATGGCGTATCAGACGGGTCAGGCGATGGCCGAATCATTGCTGAAGCGGCATCTCGATGAGGTCGGCCAGTATCCACAGTCGGTGGGATTGTCAGTGTGGGGTACGTCGGCGATGCGGACCAGCGGCGATGACATTGCCGAAGTACTGGCGCTGCTGGGCGTGACGCCAGTATGGGATGAGGCATCCCGCCGGGTGGTCGGGCTCGAGGTGATCGATCTGGAGGAGCTGGGCCGGCCGCGGATTGACGTCACCGTTCGCATCTCGGGCTTCTTCCGAGACGCATTCCCGCACGTGGTCGCGATGTTGGACGATGCGGTCCGGCTGGTGGCCGATCTTGACGAGCCACAGCACCTCAACTTCGTACGGAAGCATGCCCAAGATGATCTGGTAGCGCATGGGAATCGTCGCCGGGCCACTACCCGGATTTTCGGTTCGAAGCCTGGGTCCTATGGAGCGGGCATGCTGCCGCTCATCGAGGCGGGCAACTGGCGTAATGATCAAGATCTTGCCGAAGTGTATTCGGCGTGGGGTGGTTTCGCGTACGGTCGTGATCTTGATGGGATCCCGGCGCGGGAAGACATGGAGGCCAACTATCGGCGAATCGCGGTGGCTGTCAAGAACGTGGACACCCGAGAGCATGACATCGCTGATTCCGACGACTACTTCCAGTACCACGGCGGGATGGTGGCGACGGTACGCGCGCTGACTGGCGCCGATCCGAAGGCGTACGTCGGCGACTCGACAAATCTGGACACGGTTCGGACTCGATCACTAGGCGAGGAGACGGCGCGGGTGTTCCGAGCCAGGGTGATCAACCCACGCTGGATTGCGGCGATGCAGCGGCACGGCTACAAGGGTGCATTCGAGCTGGCGGCGACTGTCGATTACCTGTTTGGCTTCGACGCGACCGCTGGTGTGGTGACCGACTGGATGTATGAACAGCTGGCCGAGAATTACGTGCTGGACAAGGACAATCAGGACTTCATGAAGCACGCCAACCCCTGGGCGCTGCGGGGCATTGTCGAGAAGCTCAGTGAAGCTGTTGATCGAGGGCTCTGGCAGGAACCGGATCCGGAGTTGATCACTCAGCTGAAACAGATTTACCTAGATGTCGAAGGCGAGCTCGAGGACGGGAGCTAAGCTCAGAGTTCTCAATACCCACACATCGAACCTGAGGAACGGCCAGATCGCCATGGCGCGGCAGTAGAGGGCAGGCTGCTCTCAGGGCTGAGTCGATCTGATGCGCTTGATGATCGCATCGGCGACCGCATCCGGCTGGGTCTCTGGAAGCCAGTGCCCAGCGTCTAACTCGACAACCTCGTACGGCCCCGCAACATAACCAGCCGTCAGCTCGACAGCAGCTCGGGCGAGCACGGAGTCATGCCGTCCCCAGATGTAGGTGGTCGGCACAGTGATTCGTCCTACCGGCGGCCGCCTGGAGAAGGGGACGCCGCGATACCAGTTCAGAGCTCCGGTGAGCGCGCCTGGCTCAGCCATGGCCTCGGCATACTTGTCGGCGAACTCGACTGGCAGGCCGCCATCCAGCAATGACTGTCGGGCGGTACGCCGAGCCATCCACTCAGGCACTACGGGCAGTTGAAAGAGCCCCATGTACCACGAACGCAAGCCCTGCTTGCTGGTGTACAAGGACTTCAGGAACGCGGCCGGGTGCGGCGTCGAGATGACCGTAAGCGAAGAAACCCGGTCCGGGTGCCAGCCCGCGACACCCCAGGCCTGATTACCGCCCCAGTCATGACCAACGAGGTGAGCTTTCGCAAGCCGTGCAGTGTCGAGCAAGGCGATCACGTCAGCCGCGGTGGCCTCAGTCCGGTAGTCCCGCCGCCGCGCCGGTCGAGCAGCGGCGGTGTAGCCACGTTGCGTCGGGGCCAGCGTTCGCAGGCCCTCCTCATTCAGCCGGCCTGCAACGGCATGGAAGCTTGCCGGCTGCTGGGGAAATCCGTGTAGCAGTACGACAGCTGGCGCGTCGGCCGGTCCGGAGTCGATAACGTCGAATCGAAGGCCAGGGCGTACGAAGTGATCCATAGGCATCACCCAATCACTGGCCGCAGGCTTTGCATGAGCCGCAGTCATCCGCGAACAAGTCAGTGCAAGCTGGCCTTTAGTACCACGATCAACATTCCGAGGGCCGCACCGATAGCAGCGCTCAGCAGGCTGCCCCCGAGGCCAAGCCCACCACGCCGGCCCGCGAAGAAGCTGTAGAGGGCCAACAACACCGTGCTGGCGATCACCGCAATCCACGCACCGGTTAGGAGCTCTATGCCGACAAGCTGGACGATGATCAAGATGATCGCGGGCATGCAGGCTGCGGCGAGGATCGGCCAGGTTTCCGCGAGCGCCTCTTTCAATGCGTCCACGGGATGAGTCCGGTGTTTGACAGAGTCGCCCAGGGTCCGCGCATGCAGGTGGGCCAGCCAATAAATGAACGCGGTTCCGAGGATGGCAATAACGAGATGCGTGTCTTCCAAATGCCCGGCTGCTGCTGCAATGACGGCCGTCGAAACGACAGTCCCGGTGATGATCCCTTCGCCGTTGATCATCCCCAGAGGGTCGCGTTCGCGCTCCGCATGCGGCGCCGCGTGGCCGCCTTCCTGCCTGGCCATTTGCTGTAAGTCAATGCCCAAGCCCGGGCCGCCGTCAAGGTGAAGGCAATGTGTCAGCTCACCGACTGTTCAGCACCCGGGTCAGCACATCCGGACGGTCGGTCATGATGCCGTCGACACCAAAGCTCAGCAGTCGCCGCATGGCTGGTTCGTCGTCGATCGTCCAGACATCGACCCGAAGACCACGATCATGAGCCTTACGAACAAATCGGCGAGTCACGACGGGCAGGATGCCTTTGTACTTCTCCGGAGCCTGCAAGGCCTGGAATGGCGGGTCGTAGAGCGCGCCAAGATGCAGCATGTGAAGGATCCAGTAGATCAGCAGTTCAACGGTGGCAGACGCGGTGGCCACTTTGCCTTGGCTGACTCTGCGGAAGCGCGAGATCGTGCCGCGATTGTCTGAAACCACCAAGGTGCGTTCCATCGCCCCGGCCGCCTCGATTTGGCGGAAGACGGTCCCTTCGATGCCAGAACGCCTGCCCTTGATTTCGATATTGAATGGTGCTTCTGGAAATGCCTGATACAAGGCCTCCAGGGTGGGAATCGTGACGCCTTTCGCTCGCCACGGAAACGTCATACCGCCGTCGGTGCTAAAGCGGTAGCCCGCGTCAAGGCTCTGTAATTTCGGGACGGTTTTCTCCGCGACCGGCCCGGTGCTATCGGTGGTTCGGTCAACGACGGCGTCGTGGATGACGACGATGGCGCCTTCGGCGGAGGCGTGTACGTCGCATTCCACGACGCCGCCACCTCTGGCAAATCCTTCATGAAATCCCTCGATCGTGTTCTGCGGTACGACCTTCGCGCCTCCGCGATGGGCAAAGTTGATCGGCCAGCCGTGCGGAGTCGGCGGCTTCGGCGTCGCGTCACTCTTTGCGGCAAGCCGCCCAACTGCCGCGGTCACCAGCGTGCCCGCCAATGCACCCAGGATGAAGGAGCCCGCTCCGAGCCGGATTTCCCAGATATTGTCGGCGACAACGGGCGAATCTCCCTGCTGCTTGATGATCGCATTGCTCATGCTGGAGCCTTTCGCGGGTGAGGCGGACTTTGGTGTAGTCCAACGTAGAGGCCGATGCCGACCAACGACTACAACCCTTATCGATACGCGCGAAAGGTGAGAACAGCGGCCCCAAGCTGGGGTCCCCAAGCTTGTGGCAGAGCCGCTATGGCACTGCGAGCAGGGATCGCTGGCCGGCAAGGGCCAGTCGCTGCCCGGTCAGCCGTAGTACTCGATCACGTACAGCGGGGCTGAGGCTCCGGGTGCTGTTGCGGCGTTGAGACTGCGCCCGCACCCAAGCGATCCGTGGAGCCCGCCGCTCCTCATACGCTGCCAGCGCTGAATGAAGCGGCAGGCTGCTGAGCGTCTCGGTCAGCACGAGCGCATCCTCTACCGCCAGCCCAACGGCTTGCGCCATCGATGAAGACATGGCGTGCGCCGCATCACCAACCAACACCATGCGGCCAAGGAATGCGTACGGCTGATCGACTTCCATGATCGGGGCGGGGTACGCCGGTCCCGCCTGATCAAGTAATTCGGTAATCGGCTTGCCGAAGTCGGTGAAGTAGTCTCGCCAATCACCGAGCGGACGACCATTTCCAGTCGCAATGTCGGCATAGCAGTAGACCCCACCATCGCCTAGCGGAACAGTGAGCAGCGTGCGCCCAGGTGCCAGTCGGGCGTGCCAGGTGTCGTCTTCGCCGTCCCAGCCCTCAGCGATGAAGCGCAAGCACCAGCGGCCCGTGTTGGTGGCTTCCGCGCCGCCAAGACCGGCCGTGCGCACCACGGAATTCACGCCATCTGCGCCGACCAGCACGTCGTACCGCTCGAGCGATCCGTCACTAAGTTTCACCATTCGATCACTGAGGTGGGCTGTGATCGTGGTTCCCAGACGAGCCGGGATGTCAGCAGTGGCAGCACGCAAGATCTCATGAAGTTCGCTGCGACGGATTGCGGCGCAGCTGCCGAGAGCTCCCCAGATGGTCGAAACTGGAAGATCAACTAGCGTGCGTCCGCCACTTCCAGTGACCCGTTGCCGGCCTATCGGATGAGCGGCAGCGCGAACCTGTTTGCCGATACCCAGACTGTCCAAGGCGCGCAGGGTGTTGGCGGGCAAGTAGTCCGCTGTGCCGGTCATCGGCCACTCAGTGTTGCGTTCGACGACGAGTGGGTCGTGTGCTGCGTCTTTCAAAGCTCGGGCCAGGCTCAGGCCGGCGATGCCGCCACCGGCAATAACCACCCGGAGTCCGGTCTGGTTGTTCGATGCCGAGTTGGTGATCATGAGTCCTCCCGTTGATCTGTGTGTCTGCCTTCAGTTCTACGGCTGGCAGGCAGGCAAGATCATCGGCAGGCGCTACCGAGATTGGCCGTCTGGATTACTTAGCTTGGGGTAGCCGGCTGTCGCCGACATGGGTAATTGAATGCCCAGTGCTTCCGCCCGTGCCCTGGCTTGGCGTCGCGACGTTACGCCCAGCTTGGCCAAGGTTTCGGCGACGTGCCGGTCGACGGTACGCACCGACAGCACGAGCTGCGACGCAATCTCGCCATTGGTCATGCCAGCAGCCAGCAGCCGCAGTACTTCCAGCTGCCGATCGGTGAGGCCAGCGGGATTCTCCTTGGTGGCAGCCATCGGTCCGCGCGGCACATTCGGCACGCCGAGCTGGCGCAGTCCGGCTCTTACCTGGCGCGCCAGCGGTGCGGCACCCAGTGAATCCAAGATCGACAACGCCTCGAGCAGCGGACCTGGTTGAGAGCTATCGGCCAGCGCGGCGGCTTGCTGGTAAGGACAACCACGCTCGGCCCAAACCTGCGCTGCGGCTTGCCAATCGCCGCTAGCCTGCATAGCAAACGGATGATCAATATCGGGCACAGCAACGGACCGCCCGGCCTTTCGCAGGTGATAGGCGAGCTCGGCCTGTAGTAAAAAGTCCCCAAGTCGTACGGCTTCGGCAAAGACCGGCTCGGCGATGTTGATCACCGCGGTCGAGTCGCCTCGCAAGCCGGCATGTTCGCAGCGGGCTGCGGCAACCGGGCCAATCCGCTGGAGCTCGGCTATCTGATCAGCCAGTTGCCGCGCCTCTTCCAAGAACTCGGTCGCACCCGTCTCCCCCCGGCGAACTCTTACCGAGCCAAGCACCGTCAAAGCAGCACAACGCGCAGCCGGCTGCGAGCGGGACGCCACCTCGGCAACCTTGGCTGCGGTCTCCCAATTGCCCCGCGCCAGCTCAAGCCGGCCCTGGCACGCCCGCAGATAGGCGAGGAAGCCCATGAACTCGGCTTCTTCGGCAAGCGTCAGCGCCTTGATCAATAAGGGCTCGGCCTCGTCGAGGCGGAACTCATCAAGCAGACTCCACACCAGGCCTACGTACGCACGACAGGCGTCCTCGACATCGTCGATGGACAAAGCGACGCGCACCGCTTCGCGGAGATCCTCATGACCGCCGGGATCTGCGCTCTGCCACCTGGCCAGACCAAGGTTGGTCAGTGCATGAGAGAGCACCGGAGTTGCACCCGCAGTCGTCGCCAGTGCAATGGCTCACTTGGCAAGCGTCGTAGCCTCCTCGGTGCGGTGCGCGAGCATGGCGAGCTGCGACTGGTTGCTCAGCGCGAACGCGAACAGCCCCTCGTCTCCGACCTCGCCAAGTACGGCTGTCGATTCCTCGGCCGCCTGCTGAGCCGCTGCAGGTTGTCCGTCGTGCCACATCATCCGCGATAGCCATCGCAGGCTCAGCCCAAGTGCTCGCTCGTCTTGCAGCTGCCGGCGCAACGCGACGGCCCG
>JBKPEY010000477.1:0-10291 GCA_046744405.1 Actinomycetota bacterium | reverse complement strand
GATGAGCAAGCCGCCTTAAAGACATTGGCCGACTCCGGCCTGGTACCGCCCCTTCGACTGATCCAAGGCGCGCGTCCGGTTCGCGGCGTTCAGGCACCGTTGGAGTGGCAGGACTATGCGTGAACGACGCGGAACGACTTGGTGACCAAATATCGGCGATCCTAATTGCCAGTGATCTAATCGTGACCTAAGGTGTCAACGATTGTCTGATGAAGCACCTAACAGTCGTGTATCCATTGGACAGTAGGCACGTTTAGGACAGCTCTTCCGCTGATCTCGGGTCTGGGGAGACTTGGGTCGCCTTTGGCGAGAGCTGCGCGCAGGAGTTCGGGGAACACAGGAGTCGGGGGCTGTGAATTTCACTGCGCGCGTGATTTCACGCGCATTCGAGGCTGGCCGCACCACATCGATCTATCGGGGAGTACGCACCACAACGTTGGGGCTTGTCTCCGTGGCGTTGGCTGCGCTATTTATTGTTCCGACCAGCTTGCCGGCCGCCGCCGATCCACCACTCACCGTTGACCAGGCCAAGAAACTGGTCGACCAGCTGCAGACTGAGTCCGGCGCGATCGACCAGCAGTACGCGGGAGTGCGCGAACAAATCAAGCAGGGCGAGGCGCAACTCGAACTGACGCAGTCCGATGTAAAGGCGCAAAACGAGAAGGTCGCCCAGATCAAGCTCCAGGTTGGCCAGGTGGCACTCGCCCAATTCCAGAACCGCAACCTCGATACCGCTGCCCAACTCTTCGTCACCCCGGACACCGAGGGATTCCTCAGCCAGATCTCTACCGTGCAGAAGGTCAGCGAGAATCAGAATTCGGTGCTCCAGGACTACCAACAGGCGCAGGCCAATCTGGCGGCTCTCGAGCATTCGGCAGAGACAGATCTTGCCGCTCTTACGGAAAAGAAAAAGCAACTCAAGACCCTCACCGCCGCATCTGACAAGAAGCTCGCTGAGGCCAACAAGGTACTGGCCAAGCTGAATGCGGATCAGCGGCAAAAACTGGCTGATGCGAACAAGAGGGCGGCCGCGCGCGCGAATTCGGCCGCGCCATCTCGGGACACGACGCGGGCCCCGATCAGCGGCAGTGGCAAGGGAGCCAGGGCGCTCGCGTACGCAAAGGCTCAGCTCGGAGAGCCCTACGTACGCAACGCTGCTGGCCCGAGCTCCTGGGACTGCTCAGGCTTGACGATGAGAGCATGGGGCTCTGTTGGTGTGAGCTTGCCTCACTCGTCCGGACAGCAGTACAACCGCGGTCGACCGGTGGCAAAATCCGATCTCCAACTCGGCGATCTGGTCTTTTTCTACAGCGACATTAGCCACGTTGGCCTTTATGCCGGGAATGGCCAAGTCATCCATGCGCCGCGGCCTGGTAAGTCTGTGGAGTACATCAAGATGTCCTACATGCCTTACGCCGGAGCGCGTCGACCAGGCTGATTCGAGCTTCGCGCCGCAAAGCCCTCGCGTACCCTGCCCTTTGTGTCACGGCAGATGGGGACTCCTCGGCTCTACTCCGTCGTGCGGCGATTGGCGCTAGCCGCGCTCATGCTTGTCCTGGTCGGTTGCTCCGCTCCGACGACCCCCGCTCCGCCATCGATCGAGACAAGACCAGGGGCGCCGGAGAGCTCCCGGCTCAACCTGGTCAGGGCGACGGTTGATGCGCTGGCCAAAGCAGCCCGCACCGGTGATCGTCCGGGATTTGATCGACTTCTCAGCAACCGCGACCCCAGCTTTGCCGACCGCGCACGGCTGCTCTATGGCAACCTCAGCTCGCTGCCAATGACCACGCTTCGAATGCGTGTCGATCCAACACAGGTCGAGCTGTCGGATGCGCGCCGGAAGCTTATTGGTCCAAGTGCCTGGCTACAGCGGGTGATAGTTACCTGGCGGCTGGCAGGCGATGCCGACGAGGTTGAGCACAGAGTTTGGTTGACCTTCCTTGACGCCGGCGGCGAGGTGAAGATCGCCGGCGCCATCGATGAACCACCAGGCGGCCCTCCAGAGCAAAAGCCGAGCTGGTGGTTAAGCCCGCTCACTGCTCGAGAGAGCGGTGGAGTCACGATACTCGCCGGCTCCGGCCAGTCGATCGAGCGCTGGATCAAGCTAGCTGGAGCGGCTCTCACAAATGTACGGGAGCACTTACCGAACGGCCTTGGTACGTCCTGGAACCGCCAGGTCGTCATTGAGGTGCCAGCCGCTCAGCGCGACTTCGAGTCGGTACTCGGCGAGCGGGCCGGGAGTTACGCATCCATTGCGGCCGTCACCTATCGTGCCGGTGTCGAGGGTGACGCGATTCGCATCGTCGTCAATCCAAAGGCGGCACGACTCAACTCGACTGCGTTGCAGTCGGTCCTGGAACACGAGCTGGTTCACGTCGCGACACGGTCTCCGGATACACCTGCGCCGATGTGGGCGGAGGAGGGTCTGGCTGAGTGGGTTTCGATTCGTGCTCATCCCGGCCAGCGAAGCGGGGGCACCGATGAGCTGCTGCTCCGCGTACGCGGCGATGGTGCACCACGCGCATTTCCCGCTGATGGGCAGTTCGAGGCCAGCGCTGATGATCTTGAACTGGCATACGCGGAAGCCTGGCTGGCGTGCCGGTTCATCGCCGACCGATACTCCGAATCCCAACTCGGCCGGCTCTACGCCGAACTGGCTCGGGGAAGCTCCTTGGACCAGGCCAGCCGGTCCACCTTGCACCTCAGCGAGACTGAGCTGACCGCCGAGTGGCAGGCCTATCTTGATCGCTTGGCGCGGTACTAAGCCGTGCCGTCGACCTTGATCATCACCAATGACTTCCCGCCGCGCATTGGCGGCATCGAGTCATTCGTCAGCGAAGTCTGCACGCTGCTCGACCATGACGTTGTGGTCTACGCCTCAGGCTCCGCTGGTGCCGCAGCTTCTGATCGCAACCGACCTTTTCCCGTAATTCGTGACGGTCCATTGCTGCTCCCGACGCCGCGAGTTGCGGCGCGCGCAGCGGCGCTGTTGGGTCAGTTCGGCATCACCAGGGTGATCTTTGGCGCTGCGGCTCCGCTTGGTCTGCTGGCCCCTGCCATGCGGCGAGCTGGTGCTCAACAAATCCTCGGTCTGACTCACGGCCATGAGACCTGGTGGGCGAGGGTGCCGGCAGCTCGTCAACTGCTCCGGCGCATCGGTGACAGCTGTGATCATCTCACCACGATCTCGGCCTATACCGAACGTCAGATTGCCGGCGTTCTGAGCTCAAGCGCTCGCAGGCGATTGTTACGGCTGGCTCCTCCGGTCGACCTCGAGCGTTTTCGGCCGCCGATAACGGCGGATGTACGCAATTCCGGTCGTTGTATTGCGGTTGCGCGGTTGATTTCGCAGAAGGGTGTGGAGACGTTGCTTCTTGCCTGGCGGGCCATGCTCGATCAGTGCCGTCGGGGCGGCGCTCGGCGGGAGCTAGTGGTTGTCGGCGACGGGCCCTTGCGTCCTCGGCTTGAGCGCATCATCGCAAAGCTGCAGCTGTCGGACTCCGTCCGCCTACTCGGAGCGTTGCCAGCGGCGGGAGTGATCAGTCAGCTTCAGCTGTCAAGTGTCTTCGCCCTGCCGGTTCGCACACGCTTGGCTGGCCTCAATCCCGAAGGGCTGGGCTTGGCGTCACTCGAGGCCGCGGCCTGTGGGTTACCTGTCATTGTTGGCAACTCGGGTGGTGCGCCGGAGACCGTTCGCGACGGCGAAACCGGGTTTGTCGTACCTTCAGATGATCATGTGCAATTGGCCGAGCGGCTCATGTTGCTGCTGAACAACCCGTCGCTGGGCCAAGAGATGGGAGCTCGCGGCCGCGCTCATGTGTCAGCACATTTCAGTACCGATGTCGCTCGGGTGAGGCTGCGTGAAGGCCTTGGACTCTGATCTGCGGCGACCAGGATTGCGCGCCGCTGTCCTGGACGAGCGAGCGAGCAGACACGCTTTTCGTCTGCGAGTGAGTGAGGAAGCCGCGGCTTACGGGCGCAATCCTCAGCGAGCAAAGCGAGCCAAAAGCAGGGAGCGAGCAATCAAACTACGCTATGGCTTGTGGCGGATCAGACGAGCGCCAGCATCAATATCGCGGCAAAGCCCGATGCGGTTATGGCGGTCATCTGTGACTTCGAGCGCTATCCCGATTGGGTCGACTCTATGAAGAGCGCCGTGGTACTCACCTCCCTCGACGGCAAGGCCGAAACGGTTCGTATGGTTCTTGATCACACCCTGGTCAAGGACAACTACGTTTTGGCGTACGACTGGAAGCCGCGTGCGGTCAGCTGGAAGCTCATCGAAGGAAACTTGCTCAAGGCCATGGACGGCTCCTATGTGCTAAAGCCCAACGGTGCTGGAACTACGGTGACCTACACGCTGACCGTCGACATCAATCTGCCGATGATCGGTATGTTCAAGCGCAAAGCAGAGAAAACGATCATCGATAGCGCGCTCAAGGGCCTCAAGAGAAGAGTCGAAGGCTGACCACCTTCGGAACGGCGACTCGCCGCAGCATGGCCCGGACCTCGCCAGTGCCGTTGCTGAGCATCGGCGTCGACATCGGCGGCACCAAGGTCGCAGCCGGCGTAGTGGACGAGGCGGGCGACATCCTCGATCGTTGGCAGGAACCAACTCCCTCGCACAGCCCGCAAGCCGTCGAGGATGCGATCGTGCATGCTGTCGAGCATCTTCGAAAGCAGTATCGAGTCGAGGCGGTAGGCATCGGCGCGGCAGGGTGGGTAGACAACGATCAAGCTGTTGTGCGCTTCTCCCCACACCTCGCCTGGCGGTCTGAACCGCTTAAGGCACGGCTCAGTGGTCGCATTGAGCTGCCGCTCATCGTTGACAACGACGCAAACGCCGCCGCGTGGGCTGAGTACCGCTATGGCGCAGGTCGCGGCTCCTCGGTGATGGTCTGCCTCACCCTTGGCACCGGCATCGGCGGCGGTCTGGTGATCGCTGGCAAACTCTTCCGGGGCGCGTACGGAATGGCCGGGGAATGGGGACACATGATCTCGGTCCCCAACGGTCATTGGTGCGAGTGTGGCAACCGTGGCTGTTGGGAGCAGTACGCCTCTGGTAATGCACTGGTCCGCGATGCGAGGGCACTAGCGCGGACGAATTCGCCAACCGCCTATCGACTGTTGGAAATGGTCGGTGGCGATCCGGACAACATCAGCGGGCCCGATGTCACGGCGGCTGCGATTTCGGGTGAGCCCACGTCGGTCGAATTGCTCGCCGATGTTGGAACCTGGCTTGGTCAGGGGATCGCAAATCTCGCTGCAGCCCTGGACCCCGAGGTGGTTGTGATCGGCGGCGGGGTCAGCGCTGCGGGCGACTTGCTCCTGCAGCCCGCGCAACGGGCCTTCAGCCGCACCTTGACCGGCCGCGGCTTCCGCGAGGAGGCGAGGTTGGTGCTGGCCCACTTCGGCAACGACGCGGGTTTGATCGGAGCCGCAGACCTTGCCCGGCACGCCATGATCGAGCCGCCCGATTCGGCGCAATTTGGCTTCTGGCCGCGCCGCCGAAAGCGGAGGGTGCGAAAGGCACGGCCGCGGCGAGAGTCGTCGCGATCACGGGGCCAGCCGTAGACCGCCGAAGGCTTGCCCTAGAGCACCGCTCCGTCGCCAGATCCTGGCGGTCGCTCTCGAGGGAGCCGAGTCATCAGGATGCCGAATCCACCGACGAAGCCTCCTACTGCGACCCAGCCCATCCAGGCCGGAAAGCGCAAGCCCAAGGTCGCTGCGAGAACGAGAACGATCGCGTACCCGATGCCGATCCAGCCGAGCAGTGCGGGGGCGGCCGGTCGTTGCAATGGCGGCAGCGGCTCTGGGACGTAGCGTTCTTCAGTCGGCTCTGCCGTCGACGCCTCGGTCGGCGACTCAAGAAAGCCGAATAACGGATGGTCAGCGGCCCATTTCGCTGCGCTCTCGCCGACATCAGACGTCGGAGATGCTGAGCTTGCCGAAGAGTGACCTTCGACAGGCTCAGGGCGGGTCGGCTCGTCCAAGCTCTCGGGGATGAGCAGATCAGGTTGGTCAGCAGTCAAGTGGTAGCCCGCCACTAGCTCGGCAAAAGCGCGGTCGATGGCGTCCCGGTCATCCTCACTCGGCAGAGCCATCGGCCTCCTTCGTGAGTCGGCGGAAGAACGCAACGCTACCGTCGAAGATATCGTCCGCGTCATAGTCGAGGGTGGCTACATGGTAGCTGCGTTCCAGTTCGACGTAGGTCTGGTCGCTGGATCGTACGCCGGACTTGATCAACCGGATTGATGACGGGTCAGCTACGTGATCATGGAGTGACCGATAGACCAGCAGCGGCTGGTCGACACGATCAAGATTGCGCCGCACGTCGGACCATAGGAATGTCTGGGAATACAGCGCCCGAAGCGGCAGCCGGTCGTATCCGACTTCATCCTGGCCAGGCTTGGCGATGTCGTTGGCAATTCCTGGGAACGAGGGAATCGCGCGCAAGATCGGTAAGATGCGCATCCGCGGATCAGTGATGTTGATCACCGGATTGACCAGTGCCAAACCGGACACCTGATCGCCGTGCTGCTCTGCCAGTCGCAGCGACAGCGCGCCGCCCATCGACAGGCCGGCGAGAAACACCTGAGCGCATCGGGCACTCAGCGTTGCGAATGCCTCGTCTACGCAGGCGTACCAGTCAGTCCAAGTCGAGGAGTTGAGCTCCTGCCAGCTCGTGCCATGACACGGAAGGCACGGCAGCAAGACCTGAAATCCTGCAGCTTCGAGATGCTGTGCCCACCCGATCATGGACTTCGGCGAGCCGGTGAAGCCGTGGCAAAGCAGCACTCCGGCATGCCCGCTGCCACCCTCGTACGGTTGCGCGTCGGGATGCAGTGAAGTCGGAACTGGGAGCCGCGGCCCCCGGGGCCGAAAACGTTCTCCGATCGAGCTTTGAGCTCGCTGCGTTGAGGAACTCACGAGCGAATCGTGGCACGTCTTCTCCAACGGGAAAAGGCATAACATCCGGCCGTTCCCTGAAGCCGTCACCACTAGGGTTGTTCCGCCCTACGATGGGGTCGAAAGCGGAGGTCGGTCTTGCTCTACTGGGTGTTCAAGTACGGCGCGTTTACGCCGCTCTCCTGGCTGCTCTTTCGACCTTCGGTGAGCGGTGCAGACAACATCCCCAAGGCGGGTGGGGCCATTCTGGTCAGCAACCACATCTCCGCCGGCGACACCTTCCTGCTGCCTGCCATGATCAAGCGTCGGCTCACCTTTCCGGCCAAGATCGAACTGTTTCGTGGTCGCGGAGTGCGCGGCCGGGTCCTTACCTGGTTCCTCAAGGGCGTCAATCAGCTTCCGATGGATCGCTCAGGAGGTCGGGCCAGTGCGACGAGCATGGGAGGCGTACTTGATGTCTTGCGCCGCGGTGATCTGCTCGGTATTTATCCGGAGGGCACTCGCTCCCCAGACGGGCGTCTGTACAAGGGAAAGACCGGCGTAGCCCGGCTGGTTTTGCAAGCCGGCGTGCCAGTTGTTCCAGTCGGCATGATCAACACCGAGTTGGTGCCATCGCGATTCTTTCAGATCCCGACGATGCGGCGACCAAAGATTCGCATCGGCAAGCCGATGGATTTCAGTTCCTACGCGGCAGCCGGCAATGATCGAGACGTGCTCCGATGGATCACCGACGAGATCATGAACGCGGTTATGGAGCTGTCCGGTCAGGAATACGTCGATGTCTACGGCACGGCTGCCAAGGTCGCGCTAGAAGAAGGAAAGGACCTGCCGCCGAGCGCTGGCCATCGTCCGGGGGCGGGCCGCTCGGTGCCGCCTATCCCGGTCCGACCAGCTCCGCTCGACGTGCCACCGGTTTCGGATGTGAACGCGTGAGCAGGAGGCGAGGCGACTCGCCGCCTGCTGGGAACGATGATCTGGTTGCGGTGGACCCACACGGCAACGTCACAGTCGAGTCCGGCTCGGCTCCGGGCCGCGCTGCGTATTGGGTGTTGAAGAACGTGCTTCTTGGGCCGGCCATCACCAAGGTCTTCCGCCCGATCGCCGAAGGCGCGCAAAACGTCCCGAACACGGGTCCAGCGATCATCGCCAGCAATCACCTGTCCTTTGCCGACTGGTTGTTCATGCCGCTCTCCTTGGATCGGCGAATAACCTTCGTCGCCAAATCCGACTACTTCGCCAGGGCGGGTTTTAGAGGCTGGTTCCAGAAGCGGTTCTTCGCCGGTACGGGCCAGGTGCCCATCGATAGATCAGGCGGGCGCGCGAGTGAGAGCGCGCTGCGGGCAGGGCTGAAGGTCTTGCAACGCGGCGAATTGTTCGGCATCTATCCCGAGGGCACCCGCAGCCATGATGGACGCCTCTACAAGGGCCGGACCGGCGTTGCTCGTCTGGCCCTGCTCTCCGGAGCGCCGGTGATTCCTTCGGCCATCATTGGCACCGATATCATCGCGCCGCCAGGCAAGATCATCACCAAGATCGTCAGTCCCACAGTGAAGTTCGGTGAGCCCTTAGATTTCTCCCGTTATGAGGGCATGAGTGAAGATCGCTTCATTCTCCGTTCGATCACCGACGAGATCATGTACGCGATCATGGAACTGTCGGGCCAGGAGTACGTCGACATGTACGCACCGGCAGCGAAGGAGGCGGCTGCCCGGGAAGCTAAAGCGCAAGAGGCCGATGAAGTGTCTCCTCAAGCCTGACGGTGACCTCAAGGCCTGCACAGCCCACAGACCGCGAGGTGGGACGACTGTGTGATTGGTTAGTCGAAGGGCGTCGCGAAGGGGTATGTCCATCGACGTGAATGCAACCCCCGGCAGCAATGTCCTCGGCCCCGGAGTGCTTCTTGGTGTCGGCCTCGGCGCGTTCGTGGATGGCATCGTCTTGCACCAACTGCTGCGTTGGCATCACCTGCTGTCCTCCCGTCCCGGGGCCAGTTTGACCGCCAACCTGATTGCCGATGGTGTCTTCCACGCTGGCGCGTGGCTAGCAGTTCTTGTCGGGCTGCTGTGGCTGTGGCGTCGTAGTCGGCAAACTCATGTGAACGGCCAATGGACGGCCTTGGTTGCCGCAATGGTCGCCGGCTGGGGATCGTTCAATGTCGTCGAAGGTCTGCTGGATCACTATCTCCTCGAGCTGCATCACGTACGACCAGGACCGAATCAAGCGACGTACGACCTCGCATTTTTGATCTTTGGAGTGCTGCTCGCCGTTGGGGGGATTGCCTGGTACCGGCACGCGACTCAGTCTCTGCGAGCCAGCTCGGGTGCGCCGGCTCCCCGCTGACAACGGTCATGATTGGCCGAGAAGTACTGTCTCGCCGCGGGCGGGTACCTCGAGAAGTTGTCCAGGTCTGTTCCGTTGCATTGCGGAAAGGAATTCCGACAACGGAGAACGGAAGACGCCGTAGTCGTCGTAATGCACCGGAACCGCCAGCCGCGGTCGAATTCGCTGCAAGAAGTCAACGCCCTGGTTGGCATCCATAGTGACGGTCCAGAACAGTATGCGTGTACCGCCAAGGTGGATTACGGCAGTGTCAATCTCACGGTGCCGCTCGCGGATCTCGTCTAGATGATCACCGCTGAGAGTGTCACCACTGAGGTAGAGCCGCCGGCGTACGGTGCCGGCTACCCGATGCACCAGCAGCGAGCCCATCACGGGCGGTAACAGCCGGCCCAGCGCACCGTAGGCGTGCACGGCAGGCAGTGACTCGACAGTCAATGACTCATCGCCGTTGCTGAGCTCGTATGTGTTCCATGGTTGCAGGCCATGACAGGCGAAGCCGTACTGCTGCAGCCGAGCTGCCGCATGTTCGGTGGTCACTACCGGAACCGTACGGTCCAGCTGCCGGCGCGCTATCCGGTCAAAGTGATCACCGTGTAAATGTGAGAGCACGACGGCATTGAGCGACGGTAAGTCAGCCGGCTGCATTGCTGGCTCAGTACGGCGCCGCGACCATAGCCCCCTGCCGAGGTACGCCCGCTGCCCCCGATGCAGGAAATTGGGATCGGTGAGGACGGTGAAGGACCCCAAGCGCACGATCGTTGTAGCGGTACCGATGAAGGTAATGCCGTCCATGAAGCTCCCGATCTACTCGGTGGCCGTTGCGAACAGCCCATTCCCCCCTGCGGCGTCCGGAAACAGGCCGACAAGCGGGTGTCCTACAGATCGCGAAGGAGTCGCGCTACTAGGGCCTCTGGCTGGCTGAAAGCGAGCAAGTGGCCGCCAGGGAGTTGTTCGACCTCCAGCCCGAGACGGTCTTTAGCTACGCGTTGTTGAAACTCGAAGGGAAAGAACCGATCATTGCGACCCGCCAAAACACTAGTCG
>JBKPEY010000653.1:0-2050 GCA_046744405.1 Actinomycetota bacterium | reverse complement strand
TCGCTCGAGCAGAAGAAGCAATACAAGCAGTACAAGGCCCGCATCGAGGCCCTCCCCGAACCGTACGGCACCGTCGCGAAAGCGCTCCAGCGGTACTTCATGTACTACGGGGGCGTCACGGACGGTGAGACCGTCCTGACGATGCTCAGCGACTTCGCCGACCTCTGGGAGCGCGCCGCCGCAGATGGGACGCCGGTGCGCGAGATCGTCGGCGACGACCCGGTCGAGTTCGCCGAGACCTTCGCTCAGGCCTATACCGGCACACAGTGGATCGACAAGGAACGCGCCCGCCTGACCAAGGCAGTCGAGGATGCGGAGCGTGGAGAACAGAAATAATGCCGGAGACAGCGATCCAGGTGCGGGCCCTGGAGAAGTCGTACAAGCAGCTGGAGGTGCTGCGCGGTGTCGACTTCGACGTGGCGCGGGGCAGCATTTTCGCCCTGCTCGGCTCGAACGGGGCGGGCAAGACCACGGTCGTGAACATCCTGTCCACGCTGCTCAAGGCCGACGCAGGGACTGCCAGTGTCAATGGCTTCGATGTCGCCACGCAACCGGCGAACGTGCGGGAGTCCATCAGCCTTACCGGACAGTTCGCGGCCGTCGACGAAGTCCTCAGCGGGCGTGAGAACCTCGCGTTGATCGCCCGGTTACGGCACCTCACTGATGCGGGCCCGATCGCGGATGACCTGCTCGAACGCTTCTCGCTGACCGACGCGGCCACGCGCAAGGTGTCGACCTATTCGGCTGGCATGCGCCGCCGTCTCGACATCGCCATGAGCCTCATCGGGAATCCGCAGATCATCTTCCTTGACGAGCCGACGACTGGGCTCGACCCCCAGGCGCGCATCGAGGTGTGGCAGGCCGTCAAGGAACTCGCCGAGCACGGCACGACGGTGCTGCTCACGACGCAGTATCTGGACGAGGCCGAACAACTCGCGGACCGGATCGCGATCCTCCACGAGGGCCGAATCATCGTGAACGGCACCCTCATCGAGCTCAAGCAGCTGCTCCCGCCCACCAAGATCGAATATGTCGAGAAGCAGCCGACTCTCGAGGACGTCTTCCTGGCCATCGTCGGTGAGGAGAGCAAGAACGGCGATGCGCCGGCAATCACCGCAGCGTCAGCATCGCCGAGTAAGGAACAACGATGACCAAACACTTCTTCGGTGACACCGCCGTATTGACGGGACGATCTCTGCGCCACATCATGCGCAGTCCGGACACCATCATTACGACCACGATCATGCCGATTGCCTTCATGCTGCTGTTCGTCTATGTGTTCGGCGGCGCGATCAACTCAGGGTCGGATTCCTATGTGAACTACCTGCTACCCGGCATTCTGCTCATCACGATTGCTTCGGGCATCTCCTACACCGCATTCCGGCTCTTCCTGGATATGAAGAGCGGCATCTTCTCCCGATTCCAGTCCATGCCGATCGCGCGGTCGTCCGTGCTGTGGGCGCACGTGTTGACCTCGCTCGTCGCCAATTTGAGCTCGCTCGTGGTCGTCGTGCTCGTCGCCGTGCTGATGGGCTTCCGTTCCGGTGCGGGAGTGCTGGCCTGGGTCGCGGTCGCCGGCATCCTGGCCGTCTTCACGCTGGCCTTGACGTGGATTGCCGTAATCCCCGGTCTCTCCGCGAAGTCCGTTGACGGCGCGAGCGCGTTCGCCTATCCGCTTATTTTCTTGCCATTCATCAGCTCGGCATTCGTGCCGACTGACACCATGCCCGGCCCGGTGCGTGCCTTCGCCGAAAATCAGCCGGTGACCTCCATCGTCAACGCGATCCGCGACCTGCTCACGACTCAGCCGGTCGGCGCCGACATCTGGATAGCCCTTGCCTGGTGCGCCGGCATCCTGGTCATCGCATACCTCTTCGCCATGATCATTTACCGCCGGAAGATCTCCTAATAGAGCGAGTGTCGGCCTTGCCGCATCGATCAGTAGTATGCGAAAGGCGATGAGTCTGGATCGTTGGTTATGACCACTGTGGGAGTTATCGGCGCAGGCCGCGTTGGGACGTCCTGTGCACGGGCCATCGTCCGTGACGGA
>JBKPEY010000442.1:0-3489 GCA_046744405.1 Actinomycetota bacterium | reverse complement strand
CGAACTGATGCCGGTGGATGTCGCGCCCAACGACGAGTACCGATTGCTTGGGCTCCAACGGAGGCAGGTCCGAGCGCCCTGGGGCAATTTCGTACACCGGCTGTGTCGCGAAGCCGGCAGCCGCAAATGGGCCCCACGGTGTCCCGCCCACCGCGATATTGGCATCGGCCTCGAGCCGGACGACGGTGTATTGACCCGCGGCCCTGGTCCGCCAGTGGTCTGCGGCAGATTGGATATCCAGGCTGTCAATCAGCTCGGCCGTGCCGTTGGGCCAGCCTGGCGCGAACGTACCAGGCTGCTCAGACCTCTGCCGTGCAACTTCCAGCTCTTCCGAAAGCCGTCGCACCCGGCCCACTGCGTCCTGCGCCCGGCCGGCCGAAAGACTGCCCTCAGCGACCGCGTTGCTCACTGCCCCCTCGATCTCGGTTAGCTGAGCGTCGGTGTTCTCAGTCCCCAGGCAGAGCAAATCGCAACCCCCACGTAATGCAGCGACCGCTGCCCCAGCTATCCCGAGGGAGCCAGAGGCACCGACCATGTCCAGGGCGTCGCTGACGACCACCCCGGAGAAGCCGAGCTCTTCGCGCAGCAGATCGTTCAAAACAATTCGACTGAAGGTTGCTGGATGGTTCGGGTCAAGTTGCGGCACCAGAATGTGGGAGGTCATGATCACCTGGCACCCAGCCTCGATCGCTGCGGCGAACGGGAGCAGCTCACGGCGGCGCAGCTCGGTAAGCGAGCGATCGACAACGGGTAGCGAAATGTGTGAGTCCTGTGCTGTATCACCGTGTCCCGGGAAATGCTTCGCGCTTGCCGCAACGCCGGTCGACTGAAGGCCATTCACCCATTCCCGCCCGTGCCGCGCTACTCGTTCGGCGTCGCTGCCAAAGCTGCGGACACCGATGACTGGGTTGTCAGACCGGGAATTGACGTCGACGCATGGAGCGAAGTTGACGGTGCAGCCCGCCCGCCGTAGTGACCAGCCGATCGCGGCGGCTGTGGTCCGCGTGATGTCGACGTCGTCCAGCCGACCCAGCACAGCGTTGCCAGGGAATGGCGCACCCGTTGCCGCGAAGAGCCGTGTGACGTCACCGCCTTCCTCGTCCATGGCGATGATCGCGTACGGACTCTCTGTCATGATCGCATCGGTCAGGGTGCGCAGGTGTTCGGCCGAGGCGATGTTTTGCGCATACAGGCAAACACCTCCCAGGCCTGCCCGCAGCCGGTCGCGCACCCAGATCGGTAGGGCCGTCCCGGCGAACCCAGGCAGCAGCGTCGGCAGCACGCTAGAAACCTTGCCAGCTCGGTTTGCCCTGGTAGGTCTCGATGTAGTAGGAGGCGAGCTGCAGCCGCGAAGCAGCGGCACCGTCTAAGAACACAGTGACGTGGGGATGTAGCTGCAGCGCTGTGCCTGGCCACATCGCCGACACGGGACCTTCGATGAGCTGATGGACGGCCTCGGCCTTCCTTCGCCCGGACGCAACGAGCACGAGATGACGAGCCTCAAGGATCGTGCCGATGCCTTGGGTCAGGCAGTGCTGCGGGACGGCCTCCACATCGCCGCCGAAGAAACGCGCGTTGTCCCTGCGGGTCTGGCTGGTCAAGGTCTTGATCCGGGTTCGAGAAGCGAGCGAGGAACCGGGTTCGTTGAAGGCGATATGGCCATCGGTCCCTATCCCAAGAATCTGCAGGTCGACGCCGCCTACGTCCGCGATGGCTTGTTCGTACGCCTCACAAGCGCTCACCAGATCGGTAGCGAGGCCGTCTGGCCCAAACACCTGAGCGGGATCGATGTCGACCTTGTCGGCGAACTCAGCTTGGATCACGTTCCGGTACCGCTCGGGATGGTCGGCCGACAGCCCGACGTACTCATCAAGCATGAACGCTCGCGCCTTTGCCAGCGATAATGAACCCTGCGCCACTCGACGGCCGAGTTCGTCGTAAATGATCAAGGGGCTGGATCCGGTCGCGACACCCAGGACGGCCTCTGGCTGGCGCTTGAGGAGCTCAGAGATGGTGTCGGCGGCCAACCTCCCCGCCTCATCGGGTGTCGTGCTGATGACCACTTCCATCGCTCTAGTGCTCGCCCTCCCCCAGCGGCCGCCCATCGATCCACACGCTGCGAACCTGCCAGTCCTGATCGAAAAGCACAGCGTCGGCTACATATCCCGGCTCCAGCCGACCGAACCGGTCTGCCACTCCGAGGATCTGAGCCGGGACAGCCGTAGCGGCTTCGATTGCTGCAAGGGGGCTCAGGCCTACGTCTTGTACAGCTCGGGCGATCCCAACGTCCAAGGTGATGGTTGAGCCAGCGATGGCTTTTCCTTCGGTGAGCCGGGCGACGCCAGCTTCGACCTCAACATCCAGGTCGCCGAGGCGGTATCGCCCATCCCCGACGCCTGTAGCGGCCATGGCATCGCTCACCAGAGCTACCCGTCCAGGAGCAAGCCCGCAGAGCATGCGAATCACCTCCGGTCGCACGTGGGCACCGTCATTGATCACCTCCAGCCAACTACCTGGATCCTCAACGAATGCGAACACCGGTCCGGGTGCACGGTGATGCACGCCGGGCATGCCGTTGAAGGCGTGGGTGAGAAGGGTCGCCCCTGCGTCGATCGCCGCCTGGGTCTGCTCGAACGTCGCCGCCGTGTGACCGACCGCGACGACAACACCGGCGTCTCGCAGGATCTGAGCCGACTCAGCGAAGTGAGCCCGCTCCGGAGCCATCGTGACCTCGCGCACCGTGCCGTCGGCCGCATCCAGCAGCCTCTCAACCAGATCTGGATCCGGGTCACGAAGAAGGGCGGGATCGTGTGCACCGCAGTAATCGCGAGCCAGAAATGGGCCCTCGAGGTGGATCCCAAGGATCGTAGGGTCTCGACGGATTTCGGCCGCCGCAAAGTGAATTTGGGAAATCAGCACCTCGGCAGAAGCCGTTACCAAAGAGAGCAGCTGACGCGTGATGCCGTGTTCGAGATGCAGGCGCCTCGCCGTCCGGATGGCTTCTGGACTGTCCCCGTACGAGCTGCCGGCACCGCCATGATTGTGGATGTCGATCAGCCCCGGGGTGAGGATGTAGCCGTTACCATCGAGAACTTTCGCGTCGTCGGCGGCGAGTTCCCCCCATTCACTGCCAGTCCCGGTGGCGAGCACCTGACGGTCATCGAATGCGACGAAGGCGTCCGGGCGGTCAAGACCTGAGCTGATCAAGCGGACAGAATGGATTACGGCAGACGCAGAGCTATTCATCAGGCCTCAGCTACGGTGCGTCCTGTGGCCCATGGCCTTGGAGAATACGCTGATGCTCGTGCCAGGAGCGTATGTGGGGGATGAGTCTCCTCGAGCTGCCACGCATGTGTCGGTTGAAATTGCTGACCAGCCGGCAGCCTGGTCACGGGCCGCCGAACTGGGATTTACCGACGATATCAGGCATGCCCTGCCCGAGCGGGGTCAACGGGTCGCCATCGTCGGATGTGGCACTTCGTTATTCAT
>JBKPEY010000190.1:0-4561 GCA_046744405.1 Actinomycetota bacterium | reverse complement strand
TGGCGCCTGCGTCCAGAGGGCGCATCGACCGAGCCGGACGAGATAGTGCAAATGGCACTCGGGCAGCTGCGGGAATATTTCGCCGGTCAGCGGCGAGAGTTCACGTTGCCTCTTGATCTACCTCCGATGGCACCGGTCGCTAAGGCGGTCCTGGAGGCGCTGAGAACAGTCGGTTACGGAAAGACGATCAGCTACGCGGAACTGGCCGAGCTCAGTGGCACCGGAGTGCCGGCGCGGGCGATCGGGGAAATTATGGCGGCCAATCCGGTGCCGATCATCATCCCGTGTCATCGCGTGGTCGCCAGCGACGGACTGGGCGGATACTCCGGCGGCGACCCCGGCCGGCATTTGGAGACCAAGCGCTGGCTGCTGGAAAACGAGGGCGCACTGCCAGCTGCGCTGGTCTAGATCCCGCCGCGGATAATTCATCACATGGCGACTTCCGAGACGAAAACGAGATGCTGTGTTGTTGGCGGCGGGCCTGCCGGACTGGTTCTTGGTCTCATCCTTGCCCGCGCGGGAGTACGGACCACCGTACTCGAGAAGCATGCTGACTTTTTGCGTGACTTCCGCGGCGACACCGTGCATGCCTCTACCTTGACTCTGCTCGACGAACTCGGACTGGGGGAGGAGTTCGCCGCTCTCCCGCCGCATTGGGTGCAGAACCTGCGTGTCCAGCTCGACTCGGGTACGTACGGGGTTGCGGATCTGACCAGGTTGCCGGGGCGCCACCAGCACATTGCTCTGGTGCCGCAATGGGATTTTCTCAATGTCATCGCCGGCGCCAGTCGCCAGCTGCCCGATTACAAACTGATCATGGAAGCCGAGGTCACCGACTTGTTACGGAACGGCGAGCGGGTCATTGGTGTGACCTACCGCCAGAACGGCGGTGATCATCAATTAGAAGCCGATCTTGTCGTCGGCTGTGACGGGCGATCATCAGTTGTCGCTGAACGGGCCGGTCTGCGGTTGCGGACCTTTGGTGTTCCGATGGATGTGCTGTGGTTCCGATTGCCGCGGCTAGCCACGGATCCGCAGGGTGTTGTCGGCCGTATTTCGCGATCCAACTTGTTGATCATGATCGATCGTGGCGACTACTATCAGATCGGCTTTGTGATCAGAAAAGGCTCGATTGCCACCCTTCGTGATCAGGGCATCGCCGCTTTTCGGCAGCGGTTGACCGACGTCGTACCGTGGCTCGGAGATCGTGTGGAGTTGCTCGAGTCCTTCGATGACATTCGGTTGCTCAACGTCGTGCTCAGCCGGCTGTCCCGCTGGTATCGCGACGGGGTCTTGTGCATCGGTGACGCTGCTCATGCCATGTCACCCGTTGGTGGTGTAGGGATCAATCTCGCCGTACAGGATGCGGTCGCCGCCGGCCGGATCCTTGCCCAGTCCCTAAAGATTGGGCGAGTAGCCACCTCCAGCCTCCGTGCGGTGCAGCGACGGCGATGGCTGCCGACAATTCTCACCCAAGGCTTTCAACGGGTGGCGCACCGGCTGGTTGTGGTGGCCAGCATTGCTGATGATGATGCTGGGCCACGTCCAGCGACGGCCCCTGCGCTGCTCCGGCTGATGCAGCGTTGGCCTTTGCTGCAAACCATCCCCGGTTACTTTCTCGGCATCGGCCTACTGCCGGAACACGCACCGGAGTTCGCCCGTCCGCGAAGCGTCGCAGCCAACTACGGGAACCGGCCGGTTGAAGCACGTTAGATTTGTGCGGTGACCGTGCAAGAACAAGCTCAGAGAGCCAGGACCGCAGCCCTTAGGCTCAGCAGCGCTGCGCGGGCGACCAAGGACGCAGCTCTGCTTGCGATGGCCGACGCGCTGGCCAAATCCGAGACTGCGATCTTAGAAGCCAATGAGCGCGACGTCGCTCGCGCCCAGGCCAATGGCACCAGCGAGGCGTTAGCCGACCGCCTCCGGCTGAGCCCTGATCGGATCGCCGGCATGGTGGAGGGCTTGCGCGAGCTGGCTGCACTGCCGGATCCGGTGGGTGATGTGGTACGCGGCTGGACGAACGCGAACGGCGTACAGGTCCGCCAGGTTCGGGTGCCTTTCGGTGTGGTCGGCATCATCTATGAAGCACGGCCCAATGTCACCGCCGATGCCGGCGGTATCTGCCTGAAGTCCGGCAATGCCGCCCTGCTTCGAGGCTCCTCTTCTGCTGCGGAGTCGAATGCCGCAATCGTCGAGGCACTCCAGGCGGGCCTGGTCGATGCTGGTCTGGCCGCCGATGCCATCCAGCTGATACCTGGACCGCGGGAGGTCACCAATGAGCTGATGGCTGCTCGTGGCTTGGTCGATGTGCTGATTCCTCGGGGTGGCGCCGGCTTGATCGACAATGTGGTACGCAACAGCCAAGTCCCGGTCATCGAGACCGGCGTAGGCAATTGCCATATCTTCGTGGATGCAGCAGGCGACGAGCAGATGGCGCTGCGGATCCTGATCAACGCCAAGACGCAGCGGCCTTCGGTGTGCAACGCGGCAGAGACGCTTTTGGTCCATGCCGACATCGCCGACTCTTTCGTGCCAAAAGCCCTCCAGGCGCTGGCCGCACATGGCGTCACAGTGCATGGCGATTCCCGTGTGGCGACCTACGGTGATGTCTTACCGGCAACAGAGAGCGATTTTGCCGAGGAGTACCTCTCGCTAGACATCGCCATGGCTGTCGTTGATTCTCTGGACTCCGCGCTCGAGCACATCCGCCGCTACAGCACCGGGCACTCCGAGACGATCATCACTGATTCGCAACATTCGGCGACTCGATTTGCGACCGAGATCGATGCGGCGGCCGTGCTCATCAACGCCTCGAGCCGCTTCGTCGATGGAGGCGAGTTCGGATTCGGGGCCGAGATCGGCATTTCGACCCAGAAGCTGCACGCGCGCGGCCCGATGGGCCTGCCGGAGATGACCTCGACAAAGTACGTGGTCACCGGATCGGGACAAATCCGTCAATAAGGCTCAGACATGGGAACGTTTGGACGCCGGTGCGCGGAAACGAGCCCGGTGCTGGGCCATTTCGTGGTTCTTCTTCGTGCTTGTGCGCGGAAACGGCCCAATGCAGGTCACTGGCAAGCTGAGCCACCCTCCGGCTGCCCGAACCGCTACGCTGCGGGTATGACCCTGGCACTGACGCTGCTGCAGACCGAGGTGACTCGCGAACTACCAATCCCTGCCTGGGCCTTCGGAGTCCTCGCGTTCGGTCTCCTCCTTATCCTGTTGCTGATGACCTGGTCGATCGGCAAAGGTCGCCCGCACAGCTAGGAGCTCGGCGGGAGCGTCGGAAACTCGTGACCCTGCCACCTCGGGCCACTGGCTTGGCCAGACGGCGCGGCTCCGACCCGCATAAGCGACATCGTCTCGGTGTCATGGGTGGCACATTCGATCCAATCCACCATGGCCACCTGGTTGCCGCCAGCGAGGTAGCTGCCCGCTTCGAGCTCGACGAGGTTGTTTTCGTTCCCACCGGCCAGCCGTGGCAGAAGACTCATCGCCAGGTCTCATCGCCGGAGGACCGCTATTTGATGACGGTCATCGCTACCGCGTCCAACCCCAGGTTCACCGTCAGCCGGGTAGACATCGACCGCCCGGGGCTGACCTACACCGCCGACACGCTTCGCGATCTGCGCACCGAGCGTGGCGACGACGTGGACATGTACTTCATCACCGGGGCCGATGCGCTGGCTCAGATTCTCACCTGGCGCGAGGTGGACTCGATCTTTGATCTTGCCCACTTCGTGGGCTGCACTCGCCCTGGAGTTGATCTTGAATCTCCTGTGATCGCTCAACTGCCGCAGGACAAAGTTACGGTGATGGAAGTGCCGGCGCTCGCGATCTCGTCGACGGCATGCCGGCTGCGCGTCCAAGAACATCAGCCAATCTGGTACCTGGTGCCCGATGGCATCGTGCAATACATCGCCAAGCGGGGTCTCTATCAAAGCTGACCGTCCGACGGCGCTGTCAGAGGCTTTCACTACGGTTTGTGGCATGACTGAATCTGCAGCAGAAACCACTCAGGCAAACCAAGAAACCAGCACTATCGGAGCCTCGAGCAAAGGCGATCAAGACCCGACGCTGGAAAAGGATCCCAGTGATTGGGTCAGCGGTGACGACCCGATGACCGCTGCGCAGCGGAGCTACCTGGACACCCTGGCCAAGCAGGCTGGCGAAGAACTACCTGCTGAGCCCAGCAAAGCGGAGGCCTCACAGCACATCGATCGGTTGAAGTCACAACTGGGTATTGGTGATTGAGAACCCGCGGAGCTACGAGCTTCGGCGATCCGCGAGCAGCTCCAAATCAACAATGCTTTAAATCAACAATGCTTTAAATCAACAACGTTGCCGAGTGGAGGAAGGCCGGGATGACACAGTTCGGCTACACGCTGATGACCGAGCAGAGCGGACCGCGGGATCTGGTCAGCTACGCCGTCGCAGCCGAGCAGGTTGGCTTCGACTTCGAGGTGTGCAGTGACCATTACTCGCCATGGCTGATGTCGCAGGGCCATGCCCCGTACGCCTGGAGCGTCTTGGGTGCGGTAGCGCAGGCAACCTCGCGGGT
>JBKPEY010000282.1:0-2034 GCA_046744405.1 Actinomycetota bacterium | reverse complement strand
GTCGAATCGGTTCCTACCCCAGTCAGCCGATGCCCGAATGGCAGCGTGCCGAGCGGAATCGTCAGCGTCAGTCGTTGTCGTAGGAGCAGCCTGCTCGCCGCGTCGAGTGATGCCGGCCCTGCGGCGAAGTTGTGCGGTGAGATCCGCAGCAGATCGTCCTCGACCCACAACATGCCGTCGGCGGAGACTGGCACACTTCTGGTCAGCACGGTGACCTTTCCCTTGAGAGTGACTGAGTCGTTCCGGTCCGGACCGACCGTCAGCGGCCGACCGGTTGCTGCGAAGTAGGCATTCAGATCGTGATAGGTCACGTTGACGGTCTCCACCGACCGCCCGATGCTGACTCGGCGAATGTTGCGGACCAGGACATCGTGAAACGGCACCCGAACATCGAATAGATGAGACTCGATGCCATTGATTCGCAGCGGCCCGCTCGTGATGCCGCGCGTTGTGACATCCACCTCTGAGTAGGCGCCGCGGATCACCTGCGGTAGGAAGAGCACGCCATGTACCTCGACGCGGGGGCGGGCCTCAACGCCGGTGGCGTCTTGGATGTTTTTTTCCAGCAGCGTTTGAGCGCCGATCCTCGCAAAAGAATCGGCTGCCCACAGCAGTAGTGTGGCGAAAACGACCAGGCCCAACGCCTGGAGCAGGATGCGCCAGCGTTCCGGCGATAGGCCACGTCGTCGCATTCTGTTCCCCTCAATGCTCGGACTTGACACCGGTTGTCACCGTACGCCGTTCACCCCGGGTAATCCGGCTGCTCGGCCAACTCGCCCGATGCCCCAGCAAGGTGAGCAGCGCCGGCGTGAGTACCGGCCGCACAATCAGCGTGTCGATCATCAGCCCTACGGTCATCGCGAACGCAATCTGACGAAACGTTGCTAACGGGATGATCGCAACGAGCGCGAACGTCGCCGCCAAGATCACGCCGGCCGTGGTAATTGCTCGCGATGTTCGGGGCACCGCAGCCATGATCGCCTGAGCCAGTGGTCGGCGGCCAGCTTCTTGCCAGATCGATCCGACCGAAAAGACGGTGTAATCCGCACCAAGCGCAATGAGCAGCACCGCGGCTGCGAACGGCGCATAGAAGGTGAGACCTTGCTGACCAAGTACGTCTTGGAACACCAAGGTCGTAAGGCCTAGCGCCGCGGCGACGCTCAGCGCACTAGCCGCCAACAGCACGATCGGAGCTACGAATGCCCGCAGATACAGGATCAAGATCACAAGCTCGGTCAGCAGTGCCGTCGCAACAGTGATCTCTATGCTTCGGCGAGTCAGCTGGGCAACTTCGGAGGCGAACAGGGTCTGTCCGGCAATCGAAACCTGGGCATCGGAGAGGCCGGACTGCGTAACGAGCAGGGGCAGATCTGACTCCAGCTGCCGAACGTGGCCGATGGCCCGAGCGCCTAATGGATCGCTGTCATAGATCAACAGATAACGTGCCGCGTTACCGCTCTCTGATATCAGCACCCCGCGCGGCCGGCTCATCAGCAAATCGGAGGGGCCGATGACGCGTGTGACGCCAGACTGCCGAGCGAGCTCGTCCTGGAGTCTGGTGAGCGCGGACCGATCCGCGGCCACACCCGGCCTTTCAACCAAAATCTCGGTGGGTGCGCTGATGCCACGTAGACCGACTGCGGTGAGCAAATCTGCGCCCTCGGAGACGGAGTCATCCTTCGGCAGGGCCGAGACATAGGAGAGGTCCAATCGAGCATGGATGAGCGGGCTCGCGGCCACCGCAAGGCCTACGCCCACTAGGAGCACCGCAATTAGCGCCGTTCCCCGGTACGTCAGCAGTTTCAGGCTGCGATACCTATGAGCTGGAACGGGGCGTAAGAAGCCATTCTGGGACTGTGAACCGCGGACCGGGAGAATGGTGAAGAGGCGCAAGCCCAGGATGGTCATGATCGCCGGCGCCAGAGTGAGGCAGACGCCCAGGCCAACAAGCACGGTCAGGGCTAATGCGGGGCCGAGGCCTCGGAAGACATGGAATGGTGCGGCTAGGAGGGCAATGGTCCCACCTGCCACGGT
>JBKPEY010000652.1:0-1304 GCA_046744405.1 Actinomycetota bacterium | reverse complement strand
GACCGAGCCGCCGAAAGTGAAACCACGATCGGCATCACCCAGCCTGACGTAATCATCGGCGAGCACCCCATAACGCGCCGAGCCAGTAGACAGATCGATGGCCAACAGCCGCGGGCGGGTGTCGGTTTTCATGGCGTTCATGACATACGGCGGAATGGCGTTCAGCCGTGCTCGGTCGATCGGGCCGTGAGCACCGTCCAGCACCCACCAGACGGCACCTCCCAGGCTCACCAGACAGACCGCGATGCCAGCCAGCACTGAAGCGGGTTGCAGCCAGCTGAAGCTGCGCTCCTTCATGTCTGCGGAGACCCCGTCCAGTCCCATCCCACCGCCGAGGATGAGCGCTGCGAACCCAAGCAAGAGATAGCTGCCAGCCCAGGGCCGCACATCGGTGCCGGCAGGAGGCACAGCGACCACCAATTTCGACAGCACGACGGCCATGCCAAGGGCCAGCAGTGCAGTTGCCCACGCTGCCAGCACCGCCCGCCTTCCGGCACGCCGGGCGAGGCCGAGGAGGGCGACAATCCAAATGACGCCGAAAACTACGGCTCCGATCCACAGCGGCGGCAGACCCGGTCCCGCCTCGCGACCGAGCAGCAGCTGCCATACCTGTGGTGCAGCGGTTACCAGGTTTAGGGCCGAGTCCGGCCCGACGAACAACCGGCCGGGCGCGGAGATCAAACTGGGCCACCATGGCAGCAGCACGACCAGCGGCACGCCGAGCGCGATAGCAATGCGTCCTATCTTGCGAGGCGTACGGCGCATGACGACAGCTCCGAGGATCCCAAAGAGGATCGCAAAGATGATCATGGACGGTTCGAAGGCTACGAGCGCAACGAGTACCACTCCGGCACCCCAGCCGCCACGCCAGGCCTCCGGTGTTCGCGTGCGGCGCAAGACCAGGCCTCGTGCCGCCAGAACCAGCAGCGGCAGACCAATGGCTACGACGCTGAGCGCGAGCCGGCCCTGATTGGTCCCGCCAAGCAGCGCCGGCAGCAGCGCATACGTACCACATGCCCACAGCCGCACCCTGCGGTCGTTGATGACCCGCCGCGCCAGCGGGTACGCCGCCAGCAGCGACAACGGCACCGCTCCGCAGATCAGCAGCGTGCTGAGCCAGTCCGGCTGACCGAACAGAACCGTTGAGCCGAGTGCGGTAAGCGCAACCCAGGGCGGCGTTACCTGCGCGGGCGCTCCAGGGATTGCACTAACCACCGTGCGCCACAACGTGATCACGCTGTCGTGGGCGGGAAGCAGAGCAGGCCCCACCAAAAAGCCACGGCCGAACAAGCTGCGCGCGGCGA
>JBKPEY010000631.1:0-2172 GCA_046744405.1 Actinomycetota bacterium | reverse complement strand
GTCATCGTTGGGATGAAGTAGAGCAGCCAGGCGGCAGCCTCGAGGACGGTTGTTGCCGGCGAGAAGTTGAACACGCCCTTCAATAGCGTTCCGTACCACGAGGTTGGCGGGATCGTCGCCGAGACATCGAAGGCCAGGTTGTTCAGGCCGGGCAAGAATCGAGCTTCCTGCAGGTCGTGCACGCCGTAGGCGAGCACGCCCGCCGCGATGACGATCAGGAAGGCGCCAGTCCAGGTAAAGAAGCGGCTCAAGTTGATCTTCAATGCGCCACGGTAGATCAGGTAACCCAGCACGACCGCGACGATGAGTCCCAGAGCCGCGCCGAGCAGCGGACCGGCAGCCGAGCCGGTGCCAGCAGCCGCAGTCTGTGTCGCGGCCCAGAGGAACAACGCCGTTTCCAGGCCCTCACGGCCGACTGCCAGCAAGGCGACGATGACCAACGACCAGCGGCTAGCGTCGGCGGCCTTGTCGATCTGGGACCGCAGCTCGCCGGACAGCGACCGCGCGGCCCTCGCCATCCAGAAGATCATCCAGGTGACGAATCCAACGGCCACAATCGAGAGCAGACCGCCGACGAGTTCCTGAGCCTCGAAGGTAAGCCCCTTGGGCCCGAACGTCAGTGCGGCGCCGAACCCGAGCGAGATCGCGACGGCGATAGCCACGCCAAGCCAGATCTGTGGCAGTAGCTGACGGCGGCCAGACTTGACTAAGTAGGCAATGAGGATGCTGACGATTAGCGCGGCCTCCAGGCCTTCGCGTAAGCCAATCAGGAAGTTGGCTAGCATCGCTCCTCTATTCCCCCGGATTCTGGGTCGTCGCCTCGTGTGCAGGTGAGGCTTGCCTAACTTAAGTCACCCTAACCTTGCTTCGCAAGGTATCGGTCGAATTGTGACTGAGCTCTCCGCATTACACGGGTTTGTTACGGCACTCCCTTGGGTCCAAATTTCCGACCGGTGCGGGGTATTCGAGGCGGCACGCGTCATCGGCATACCGAAAACTTCGCAGTGGTCGGAAATTTGAATTTAAGCGGAGTCAGTGCCGCGCCTCGTCAAGGGTGATCATCAGCAGATGCTCGAGACGCTCCCGTACGACCTGGTCGGGAAGGTCTGTACGGTGATGGATCAGTGCGGTAATGATCTGAGTTGGATCGGGCAGGAAGCCAAGGATGTCACTGACTGCCCAGAAGACTTCAGCATCATGATCATCATCCAGTATTCCGCCGTGCCAGCGATAGCAATGACTGAAGGCCTCGGCGCTGTCGAAGTCGTGAAGCATCGCGAAGTTCGCGCGGGAGTGCGTGACGTCCAGGTCTGGGGGTCCCCAGGAGGTTTCGGCCCAATCGATCACTCCGGTGATCCGATCGCCTTCCCACAAGATGTTGCCAGGGTGGAAGTCGCGGTGTACCAACCCATGTTTGGTTGGTGGCGGCCCTTCGTTGAAGATGGCGATCGCCCGTCGCCACAGTTCCGGCCGCGAGGTCCAGCTCGGCACTTGAAGATCATCTGGAGTCCAGAACTCATACGGTCGCGGGCGAAGATCATTCTCAACGGGAGTGCCGTGGATGATTACCGCGATCTTCGCGAGTTCGTCGATGGCATCCAGACTCAGCGGCCCAAGCCGTACGCGGCCGGGTAACCAGGTGGTGAGATTCGCGTAGTCGCCGGTGCGGCTGCCATCTGGGTCGGAGGCAATGAGCCGCGGCACGGGAAGGCTGGAACCCTCCAGCAGACGGCAGCCGCGCGCCTCACAGACGACATGTTGCCGGCCGATCTCACCCCACCGCTCGACGGAGACGTAGCGCAAGATGACCGGTTCCCCGTGACGGAGGTAAACCGCTGAAATGGTGTCTGTACGACCGCCGCCGACCGGCGTAATGGCGACGATCTCAGAATCTAGGTGATCTTGGACCCAGACGCGTACGCCGTCGGGAACCGCCCGAGCAGGAGAGGTGTCGGCGGGCTGTCTCCAAGGATCATGCGGCCCGTGGCCCAGCGCAGAACCAGCTGTCAACTAACCACCAGTGCGCGGCGTCGCAGTAACTCACCGGTCGCGTACCGGCCGATCTGGTATGTCGCGATGCCGTCCATGACTGCGCTGACGCCTCCGCCCATCAGAGGTACCCGCTTGACGATCGCCAGTGCAACGTTCTTGCCTGCGATGCGCGAGGCGAGA
>JBKPEY010000510.1:0-5827 GCA_046744405.1 Actinomycetota bacterium | reverse complement strand
GCGGACCTCGGCATCGGCTCGGGCCACGCCGCGGTATCTGACCAGGAGCAGGCGCAGCGCGTGCTTGGGTTTCCCGACGGCTACTTCTGCGCGTACCTGATCGGTCTGGGCTACCCAGCCGACCGGCGGTTACGACCGCTCGTCCGGCCGAACCGGCGTCCCCTAGATGAGGTCGTCCAGTGGGACCGTTGGTAGGCCGCAGCCCCGCAGCTCCCGGTGAGAAATTGCATGGTGGCCACTAGCTTCATTCCAGCGGAATGCAGCCGGAAGAGGTGGCCGCCATGCGGATACGGGACGCCGTCGCGGACGACTGGTCGGCGATCTGGCCGATCGTGCGCGCAGTGGTAGCTGCTGGCGATACGTACTGCTGGCCCGTCGAAACTTCCGAGGATGCTGCCCGCGAGTGGTGGACCGGGAAGCCGGGTGGGCGGGTATTCGTCGCCGAGGAGGACGGCGACGTGCTTGGCACGGCCGAGCTGCACCCTAATCAGCCGGCGGGCGGATCCCACGTCGCCAACGCCGGCTTCATGGTCGCGCCAGAGGCTGTCGGTCGAGGCGTGGGCCGTGCTCTCGCGAACCATGTCATCGCACAGGCCGTTCGCGACGGATACCGAGCAATGCAGTTCAATGCCGTCATAGAGACGAATGAGTCGGCAGTGCGACTCTGGCGATCATTTGGCTTCCGCGTGATTGGCACCGTGCCCGATGCGTTTGCTCATCCAGTGCATGGTTTGGTCGGCATGCACATCATGCACAAGTCGCTTTCCGCCGGTATGTGAGTTGGTTCTTCAGCCGATGACGAACTTGCCGATCACCCCGAACGCCGAGAGCAATCCGATGCAGGTCAGCACGGCAACGGCTACAAGCCCGCTGCCGACCCACCACCAGCGGGCTGATGACCGACGAAGGTTCATCCACCCGAGGATCCCCCACAGAATCCCTTCAATGAGGAACCAAGTTTCGTTGAAGAGCAAATCCTGAAGATCGGCAACACGCCTGTTCACCGTTGTAAAGAGCGGATAGTCCAGATGCAGCACGCCAGTCAAGCTAAGTATGCGTTCGATGTCGTCGACAACTGCGTGCATGAGAAAACCGACGGCCAATAGCCAGCACAGCCCCAAGAGGATGGGTCGCGCCCGCGGCATCCGCCACAGCGGAAGCACGGCGACCGGCAACACCGCAACCCCGAGCAGTAGTGCCGCACCTGCCAGGTTGATCCCTCGCCACTGAGCTTCGGAGACGGGCGTACCGAACATGCCAACTGTCCCGCCAAAGCCGTAGTAGGCGCGATAGATCGCATACCAGAACGCCCAGCCGGTTATCAGGCTCACTGTCATCAAGCGCGACGAAACCGCCCGGGAGGATGCCCGCATTCGGCTATCTACTTCGGCCGGGAGCCGGGCCTTCATGGGTTCGAAGCTACCCGGGCGATACGCGCCTGCCAGACGACCAGTTTCGAGGCCATGGCCAGCCGGACAGAGTCAGCGACTGCCTGGCGCCCGGCTTACTCGTGCGGCGCGCCGGTAACTGCTGCCGGCTTCGTCCGCCAGCATGTTGCGAATGATCTTGCGTACTTGCAGGGCGGCGGCATCAGCGCTGACATTGACCTCCTGACGAGGTCCGTCGGTGTCCAGAAGGCCCTGCATAGTCTCGAGAATGCCTTTCACACGCTGGTAGTAGGCGGTGAAGATCGGCAACAGGACCTTTCCGGCCTGCTCGCCGAGCGCGAAATTTCTGCTCACCCGCCATGCATGCCGGGTCCTGCCTGGCGCAATCGGCGTAACAGCATGTGTAAAGCGGAAAGTGTGAACTTGAGTCTCGTTCGGTGCGGAATCAACGTATACATCCCACCGGTCCACCCAGAGGCCCGGAGTCACGAATGCTCCCTGCTCGCGCTGGACATGCTCGGCATCGGCCGGCAATCCAAGAAGCTCGGCTTGCCACTCCGGGATCGGCGCTGATTGATAAGTACGCGAGAACGACACCGTCGTCTCGGTGACTTCGACCTCGAGCGGCGGTGGCGAGCTGCGCAAAACAGGCGGAGCGATGTAGGGATCAACAACCGCGACATGGGTGATATCGGCGAAGTTCTCATGGAGGAGCAACAGGTCCGCTTCGGTCTCCCATTCGTCGCCAAGAGTCGCCCATCCGGGATCACTGAGCCACGGCGTCGCGGCCGCTGGGCGTAAGCTAGCAAGGGCAGGTTCGCCCAGCCAAACCCAGACGAAGACACCATCCTCGTGAACGGGAAATGCTCGTACCCGGGCACCAACCGGAATCTCGCTCTGGGTCGGCACGTGGACGCAGAAGCCGCGAGCGTCGTACACAAAGCCGGTGTAGCCCGAGACAATGCGGTCGCCGTCGACCCGGCCCAGGCTCAGCGGATAGGGCCGATGTGCGCAACGATCCTCGAGCGCGACCGGTTTTCCATCCGTTGTCCGGAACAAGACGACACCTGTGTCGAGGACGCGGCGGCCAAGCGGTTCTCGACCAACCTCGCTGCTGGTGGCCACCGCGTACCAAGAATTCCGGGGATGCATCCCAACCCGATCACTCCGGCTTGAGGTTTGCTGGCTCATGGATTTCTCTCCTCAGCTCACAGGTCAAGCACCAGTCGAGACGAACGGCAGCGAGAGACGCAGACCATCATGTACTCATTGGAGGCACGCTCCTCCTCATTGAGGACCGAGTCACGGTGGTCGACATCTCCCTCGATGACCTCTGTCTCGCAGGTCCCACAAATACCCTCCAGACACGATGCCAGCACACTGACCCCCGCCTCCCGAATCACATTGAGCACTGACTTGTCGGGCGGTACTTGCAAGGTCAGACCGGAACGCTGCAGCACCAGCTCGAAGGCCGAACCCGCTTCGGCAGAGGGCTCCTGCGGCTTGGCGCTGAACCGTTCGAGATGCAATACGCCGGGGGGCCACTTCTCACAGAATTTCTCGACCGCGGCGAGGAGACCCTCAGGGCCGCAGCAGTACACCAATGTGTTTGGCTGCGGCGTCCCCAGGACGGCTTCCAAATCCAGCATTCCCTCCTCGTCCTGCGGAACGATCGTCACCCGATCGCGGTATTGGGCGAGTTCGTCGAGGAACGCCATCGATGCCCGCTCCCTGCCGCCATAGAGCAGCCGCCAATCCGCACCGGAGGCCTCAGCCTCGGCGATCATGGGCAAGAGCGGCGTAATGCCAATACCGCCGGCAATGAACAGGTATCGCGGGCTGGTGACGAGTGGGAAATGGTTGCGCGGTCCTCTAACCCGCACAAGCGAGCCTGGACTGAGGATGTCGTGCACCCGCTCGGAGCCACCGCGGCTGTCTGGTGCGCGCAATACCCCTACTCGCCAGAGGCCCGGTCTCGACGGGCTGCCGCACAACGAGTACTGGCGGATCAAGTCATCGCCGAGAACGAAGTCGATGTGGGCGCCTGGCGTCCAAGCTGGCAACTCACCGCCGTTCGGATCGGCGAGAACGAGTGCCACTACGCCGTCAGCGACGGTCCTGGCCTCCTGTATGACGAGGTCGGCCTCGTGCTCCCGGACGATGGTCTGAGTGATCGTCATTGCCTCATCCCGTCCCGTGCTGCCTCACACCGGCATTTGTTTGGATACGAACGATAGCGTCCAGGTGGCCCGACGACAACCAGCTCGAGCTGTACCTACCTTCCTTACGCTGTGCTCGGATTGCATGCCATGTACAGCGCGTGCATCCCACGCAGCGTGGGATGTTGACAACCGAGCGGGCCGCAATCGTTCGGATCCAAATTAGACTCAGGCGGATGCGCGCCTTGTTGATTCAGCATGATCACATCTGCACGCCCGGGTTTGTGGGAGAGCGGCTGATAGATCGGGGGCTCGACCTGGTGCTGCACCAAGTAGTGACCGAGGACCATTTCCTGTCGCCCAATGTCGAGGCTGAGTTTCCCGACCCCACAGAGTTCGACCTCATCATTCCCATGGGCGCACCTTGGTCTGTCTATGATCGTGCAGCGATCGGCTCGTGGGTCCCGGCAGAGCTCGAGATGCTGAACGACGCTCATGATCACCAGGTGCCGGTGCTCGGCATCTGTTTCGGCGGACAAATGCTCGCTGCGGCCCATGGCGGATCGGTCCGGAGATCGCGAGCACCAGAGATCGGTTGGAGCAAGATCGCTTCCGACGATGAATCGCTGGTGCCGTCAGGCACCTGGTTCCAATGGCATTACGACCAGTGGCAGCTACCTGAAGATGCCCAGGAGGTCGCCCGCAACGACAGCTCCTCACAAGCTTTCCTACTCGGCCGAAACCTTGCCGTGCAGTTTCATCCAGAGATGACCTCAGAGATCCTTGCGTCCTGGCTCGCCACAGGCGGCACCGACGAAGTCGATCAGCTCGGCATCGATCTGGAAGAGCTAGTACGTGAGACGGCAAAGCGGGATGCCACCAACCGCGGCAGGGCACACCGATTGGTCGATCAGTTCCTGGACCGTTTCCTCGAACCAAAAGTCAGAACCTAAATGATCGAGGACTCGGGCCAGGAATTCCGACAGGCTGCCGGACGCTTCGCTTCCGGCGTGACCGTGGTAACCACCCCCGCCCGAGAAGGCGCGTACGGGATGACGGTGTCGTCGTTTGCCTCGCTGTCGTTGAATCCGCTGTTGGTCACCGTTTCCATCAATCGATCAAGCCCGCTGTTGGACTACGTCCGCGCCGTCGAAACGTTTGCGGTCAGCGTGCTCGCCAGCGATCAGCAAGAAGTAGCCCGGTTTTTTGCCACCTCTGGCCGGAAGCCTGAGCGTGGCGGCTTCTCGACTGTGCCGAGCACGGTCCAACAGACCGGCGCCCCGATCATCACTGGCTGCCTCAGCTGGTTTGACTGCACTCTGGAGGACATCCTGCCAGGTGGTGATCATGAGATTCTCGTCGGACGCGTTGCGGCGGCTGGCGGTCGTACCGGCGAACCACTCGTCTATTGGGCCGGTGGTTATCGGGCGTTGACGGCCAAGACCAGGCAGCTTGATCAATTAGCAAACGCCTCCGATGGGCTCGCGGTTGCCTACCACGTCCTAGACGTCGATCCGGAGGAGATGCTCGATGCCCAGAATTCCATCGAGCCGGCTATTGCGGCGCTCGCCGCGGCCCGGACGTCGGCCGAAGAATGGGATCGGCTGGAAGAGCTTGTTGATCAATCCGAGCTGGTAATTGATCAACCCGAGGAATTCAACAGCCTCGCGCTTGCCTTCCACTCCGGGATCGCCGAGGCGTCCGGAAATCGGGTACTGCAGGCCACGCTTGCCAGCCTGGGCCAGGTGCAATCGGCGCACTACCGCGACCGCGGCAGCCCGAAGTCAGCACGTGCCGCGGTCGAAGGACACCCGCATTTGCTCGCCGTGCTTCGCCGCGCCGATCCCGAGGCCGCCCGTGGGGAGATGCGCAGGCACTTGGCTGCGGTCCGTCAGCAGCTTCAGATCGGCTAGCCTCCAGGCGCCCAGGACACGACGAGTTCATCGTCGGCGCCGAAGCGGATCAAGTGGCGCGCCACGACGTCGGTGAGTGCCTCGAGATCGGCTGCATCGGGAGCAGTGGCGGGCATGTCGATACCGCCGGGCCCATATCGATCGATCCTCGCCTTCAGATGATCACTTCGCTTGCACTCGCACCGGAAACTTCTTGATGCCATTGATGAAGTTGCTGCGCACTCGCGTCACCTCGCCGTTCAACTCGATCGAGGCGAGCCGCGGGATCAGTTCGGTGAACATGAGCCGGATCTCCATTCGCGCCAAGGCATTGCCCAAGCACACATGCGGGCTGCCCTTGCCAAATGTCAGATGATCAACATTGGTC
>JBKPEY010000636.1:0-5357 GCA_046744405.1 Actinomycetota bacterium | reverse complement strand
AGATCCCTAGCCGCCGTCCTCAGCGGCACACCAGCGCAAATACGGTCAAACAACCCATGGCGCACAGCCCGCGGAAACGCACGCCCAGACGTCACAACAACCCCAATCATCGAAGAACGTTGTCATGACCGTATGAATCTTCCGCCGTCCTTGATGTCGCTCGTGACCACTTTCGGAAGCGGTGGCAGCGCGATCCGAGTTTGATTGTTCCGCTCGCTCACGCTCGCTGTGTCCAATGGCTCGCTTCGCTCGCTGCGATGTTCGCCGGGAAGCCGCCGTCTTCGTCGGATCCGAAGAAACGGTGTTTCGTCGGAGAATAAGCTTTCCTCGTGACGCGTTTCGTCGGCTCCTCCTGCAGATCGGCGGCGCGAACATCGCGGGCGCGGATCACGCTTGGTGGCCGCCGACTTCGTCGTCGCTCGGGGACGGAAAGCGTGTCCCCTGGCTTCTTCTCAGCACGGCGGCGCGCGCGATCCGAGAATTCGTCAGTCGACTCTGATCCAATAACCATCAACAAGTTGATCACGTTCTAGACCAGGACTGACGCGATGTACCGCTTAACTCGGGGGGCGGAGAAGCTGCCCACACCTCCAGTGCTCGATCCGTCGCAGCGCGCCGTCGTCGAGCATGCCGGAGGGCCACTCCTGGTGCTGGCAGGACCAGGCACCGGCAAGACCACGACATTGGTCGAGTGCGTGGTCGACCGGATCGAACGCCGCCGCGACACGCCCGACAGCATCCTCGTCCTGACTTTTTCACGAAAGGCCGCGGCCGATTTGCGGGCTCGGATCACCGCCCGATTGGGGCGTACCACGGTGACCCCGATGGCGATGACATTCCATGCCTTCTGCTACGCGCTGGTGCGCCGATTCGGCGAGGAGGTGGGCGTGGAACCAGACGATTTCGGTCCGCCGCTGCGCTTGCTGACTGGCCCTGAACAGGAGTTCCGGGTTCGGGAGACGCTTCAGGGCAGCTTGGAGACCGGTCGAGCCCAGTGGCCGGAGTCACTGGTCCGCGCGTTTCCTACCCGCGCTTTTGCTAGCGAAGTACGTGCGGTCCTCGCCAAGGCACGCCAGCTCGGCATGGATCCTGATGATGTTGCTGCCGCCGGCCATGCCAGCGGGCGGGAGGAGTGGGTCAGTGTCGGAGCCTTTTTCGATGAGTACCTCGACGTACTCGATGCCGAAGGCGTCCTGGACTACGCGGAGCTCGTGCACCGCTGCCGCATCTTGCTCGCCAAACCGGAGATCGTGGCAACCCTGCGTGGTGAGATCAGCTGCGTCTTCGTCGATGAGTATCAAGACACCGATCCCTCCCAAGTTCGGCTGCTGCAGGTCATCGCCGGTGACGGCCGCGATGTCATCGTGGTGGGAGATCCCGATCAGTCGATCTACGCCTTTCGTGGTGCTGAGGCGCGCGGGATCTTGGACTTCCCGGATCTGTTCCGAACCCGAGAGGGCGCGCCCGCACCGGTACTCGCACTGAGCCGAACTCGCCGCTTCGGCAGCCCCCTGCTCACGGCGAGCCGCCGCGTCGTCAGTCGTTTGGGTTTGCCGCGATCACTGCCGGCCGAGGTGTTCGAGGCGTTCCGGCATCCGACCGCTGATCCGGACCTTCCCAAGGGCAAGGTGGAGATCTTCACGTGCAGCAGCTCAGGTGCTGAAGCCGAGCACATCGCAGACATTCTGCGCAGCGCGCACCTCCGCGACAATCTGGCCTGGAGTGACATGGCGGTCCTGGTTCGCGCCGGGCGCACCACGATCCCTGCACTCAGCCGAGCGTTGGTCGCGGCTGGTGTCCCGGTCGAAGTGGCCGGTGACGAGATCCCCTTGGCCGCTGACCCGGCGGCGCGTCCGCTCTTGCTCGCTATGCAGGTTGCCGCCCGGGGTTGCACGCCGAGTGCCGATGAGGCGCAACTTTTGCTGACCTCGCCGCTTGGCGGCATGGACAGCATGGGGATGCGGCGTCTTGGGCGCGCGTTGCGTGAGGCCGAGCGTGCCGAACTGGCCGGTACGGCGCTGCCACGGGCCTCTGCCCAGCTGATCAGCGTGGCGCTGCATCAGCATGACCTGTTGGACGACTGTCCGCCGAACCCAGACATCGAGGCTGCTCGCCAGATGGCCCACCTGTTGAGGCGCTGCGAACATGCCATTCGGACCGGCAGTACCGCAGAGGAGGCCTTATGGCTGCTGTGGTCCCAAACGGCTTGGCCGGAGAAGCTTCGACAACAAGCGAGCCGCGGTGGCGAGGCCGGCCGGCGTGCGAACCGTGATCTTGACGCGATCTGTGCTCTCTTCGACATTGCGGCCCGCTCGGAAGAGGTCTCAGGCCTCCGCGGGGTGACCGGTTTTCTGGCAGAGGTCGAAGGTCAACAGATTCCGGCAGATCCGTTGCGCGAATCTGAGCTGCGAGGGTCCGCGGTTCGGCTACTCACAGCCCACCGAGCCAAGGGCCTAGAGTGGGATTTGGTCGTCGTCGCGGGCGTACAGGAGGGTCGCTGGCCAGATGTACGCCGACGCGACTCCCTGCTTGAACCAGATCGTCTTGGCCGCCGAGAGGTCGTGACACCGGTTCCGACCGCGACCCGGATCGCCGAAGAGCGGCGGCTTTTTTACGTCGCTTGCACCCGCGCTCGGTCGCGTCTGGTGGTGACCGCGGTGGCAGGTACCGAGGGCGAGGCGGACCAGCCGTCACGCTTCATCACCGAGCTTGGCGTGACACCACGAGAGCTATCTGGGCGGCCGCGAAGGCCGCTGACGCTGGCGGCTCTGGTGGCCGAGCTGCGGAGCATCACCGTGAACCCCGAAGCATCACCGCGGCTCCGGGAGGAAGCCGCCGTACGGCTCGCGCGGCTGGCCGATGTGACCGATGCGGGTGGCGAACCATTCGTACCGGCTGCTCGACCTCAACACTGGTGGGGGATGCGTCCGCTGACTCGATCCAATGAGCCTCTTGTGGTTCCTGAGCAACCGGTGCACCTGTCTGGCAGTCAGCTGGCTAGTGTGCTGGCTTGCCCTCGGCAGTGGTTCTTGGCACGGAAGGCGCAGGGCGAGCCGGCCCGCTCGGCTGCCGCAAGCTTCGGCTCTGTGGTTCATGTGCTCGCGGAGTACGGCGCTCAGGCTCGCCTCGATCACGATGAGCTTTGCTCTCATCTCGAATCGGTATGGCCTCAGCTCGACTTCGATGCCCACTGGTTATCCGCGGTGGAGCGGGTGGAGGCTGAGTCCGCACTGGAGCGCTTCTTAACATGGCAAGAGGCACGATCTGCGCAGACTCTGCTCGGCACCGAGGTGGAGTTCAGCTGCGAGGTGGATCTGGGAACTGATCGAGTCCACCTCTCTGGCAGCGCTGATCGAGTCGAGCGCGATGCTGATGGGCGCATTCGAATCGTGGACTTCAAGACCTCAAAAACAGTGCCGACAGCCGCCGATGTCGCGCTGCATGATCAGCTCGGGGTCTATCAGCTGGCGGTCCAGCAGGGGGCATTCACTGCGATAGCGGGGGAGGATGCTCGCCCGGGGGGTGCTGAACTGGTGTACCTGAGACTTCCCGAACGGGAAAGCGCGTACCCCAAGACCTTTCTGCAGGCCTCGCTAGACGAGGTTCCATTCCCGATCAAGACACTAGATGGTGCCGAACAAGGGTCGAACCCTGAACAGCCAACGTGGGTGCATCGCCGCTTGGCCGAAGCCGCGAAGATCATTCGGAGCGAGCATCACGACGCTCGGATCGGAGCCGGCTGTCGCTACTGCCCCTTCCGCACTAGTTGTCCGGCGCAGCCGGTTGGTCAGCAGGTGGTGAAATGACCGTTCACACCCTGATTCCACCAGCGCAGCGGATTCGACTCGAGAGCCCCGCGGAGCTGATCGATGCTCTGGGCATCCCCTTCTCCACCCAGCAACTAGAGGCCATTACTGCGCCACTCGAACCGGGCGTGATCATCGCGGGCGCCGGATCGGGCAAGACCACCGTCATGGCGGCCCGGGTGGTGTGGCTGGTCGGCACCGGCGCTGTGCGACCCGAAGAAGTGCTTGGTCTGACCTTCACTCGAAAGGCAGCCGCCGAGCTCTCTCAACGGGTACGCAACGCGCTGCTCCGTGCCGGAGTGATCGCTGATCGCGGCGTCGATGAATCTGGCGAACAGTTGATCATGACCTACGACGCCTTCGCCGCCCGGCTGGTAGCAGAACATGGGCTGCGGCTGGGGTTTGAGGCAGATCCGACGTTGATCAGCGGAGCTACCCGATATCGGCTGGCATCACGGGTTGTGAAGGCTGCAGCCGGGCCATTCGAATTTATTTCACGGCTACGGCCGGCCACTGTGACAGAGCGAGTGCTCAGGCTCGACGCTGATCTCCAGCAGCACATGGTTGCTGTGGATAATCTCGACGGACACGCTCGCGACCTATTGCTCGGCCTGGCCTCGGCACCGCGCAACAATCGAGGCAACACCTACGCCGACGTCAAAAAGGCGATCATTGCCTGCCAGGAGCGTCTCGAACTGGCAAGTCTGGTACGCGACTATCAGGGCTTGAAATCTCGCCTCGGACTGGTTGAGTTCGCCGATCAGATGGCTATCGCGGCGCGATTGGCTACTGAGGTTCCCCAGGTGTCCAGCTCACTGCGTGCGACCTTCCGGGTCGTTCTGCTTGATGAGTACCAAGACACCTCGGCAGCGCAAGCGATCATGCTACGCGGGCTGTTCTCCGGACCGACGCCGAGCGATGGTCGTGGACACTCGGTCACTGCCGTCGGTGATCCCTTCCAGGCGATCTATGGCTGGCGAGGTGCGGCCGCGAGCAACATCATGACCTTCGCCGAGGACTTTTCGCGTGCCGACGGGCGGCCTGCGTCCCGCTATGCGCTGACGGTCAACCGGCGCAGTGGACGAACCATCTTAGATGTCGCCAATGTGCTCAGTCGGCCGCTTCGAGCTGAAGCGGACTCAACAATGGCGGCTCGCCCTACCCCGTTGGCCCTGGATGCTCTCGGACTGCTGCATGCTCCGGACGGAACTGGGGCCGGCCAGGTGCGTGCGGCGACGTTTGCCACCTGGCCAGAGGAGATCTGCTGGATTGGGGACCAAATCGCCGGGCTGAAGGAACGCGGTGAGGTGCCGCGTTGGGCAGATGTGGCTGTGTTGACCCGCCGCAATGCCGACATTGCGCCGTTGTACGCCGAGCTGACGACTCGTGATGTGCCGGTGGAAATCGTCGGGCTTGGCGGGCTGCTGCATTTGCCCGAAATCATGGATATCACCGCCACCTTGCGGCTGATCGATGACGTTACGGCCAATCCGGACCTGATCAGACTGCTTACCGGACCTCGCTGGCGGATCGGGCCACGTGATCTTGGCC
>JBKPEY010000358.1:0-1531 GCA_046744405.1 Actinomycetota bacterium | reverse complement strand
GGCACGAGCTGGGAGGTCCAGCGGTTCATCTGCTGCCGCTCCAGCGGATCGATGCAGTCGCTCACCCAAATTCGGTCAGTGCGTTCCAGCACGCCAAGGTCAACGCGGGCGCCGCCGGAGGAGCACGACTCGATCTCCAGTCCGGGGTGAGCAGCCTTGATCTCATCAACAAGCCGGTAGAACGCCAACGTTTGCTCATGCACTCCGGGTCGGCCATCGGGTGCTGTGCCGGCATCAATGAGGTCCCGGTTGTGATCCCACTTGATGTAACTGATCTTGTATTCGGCGAGGATGTCCAAGATTGCATCTCGGACGTGGGCATAGCACTCCGGGATACCCAGATTGATCACCTGCTGATGACGCGACTCCACCGGTAGCCGATCACCGGTGGCCATGATCCAGTTTGGATGCTGGCGGGCTGTTGCGGAGTCCAGGTTGATCATCTCAGGCTCAAACCACAACCCGAACTCCATCCCGAGCCCGGTCACCTTATCCACCAGCGGATGCAACCCCTGCGGCCAAACCTCGGTAGAGACAATCCAATCCCCCAGGCCGGCGCGATCGCTTCGCCTAGCGCCGAACCAGCCATCATCGAGGACGTAGCGCTCAACACCAATGCTGGCCGCGCGCTCGGCTAGCTCGACAAGACGGTCGAGATCATGATCGAAATACACGGCCTCCCAGACATTGAGGGTCACCGGGCGGCTAGTGGACGGATGAGTCTCCCGGGCTCGCAGGAAGCGGTGGAAACGACCTGCGACCTCATCCAGGCCACGTCCATAGCAGCCGTAGACCCAAGGGGTGGCATATCCCTGGCCAGGCTTCAAGATCACCTCACCAGGTAGCAGCAGCTCTCCACCCCCGATCAGCTGGGTGCCTGTGAACAGCCGCTCCGCATAGTGAATGTGGTTGCCGCTCCATGCGGTGTGCACCGCCCAGATTTCCCCTTCGGCGAAACAGAAACCCTGGTCGCCAAGGTGCAGTAGGGTCGCCGCATCGGCCCCGGTACGACCCTTCCGCCCCTCACGTAGGTGCACACCAACGGTCAACGGGCGCCTCTGCGGTACTCGCTCCTTGCCCCAGTGTCCGGCGAAATCCAAGATCTCCCCGGCATGCTGGGGAACCGGAAATGTGATCACGCAGTCGTTGACCGTATATGGATCTTCGCCAATGTTGATAACATCAGCGCGCGCCCTTATCAGCCCACCCGCGGTGAGCTCGATGGTGATCTTTAACTGCAGCTGCGCCACCTCATCGACCGCCTCCACCGCAACGGAGGCCAACTCCGCATTGATCACGACAGGCTGATCTTCAGCGGCACTCACGGTGTTGCCGTCGACGCGAACCTCCGTTGCCGTGAACTTCGGCGACCAGGCTCGGCCCGCCCGTGAGCCACTTAAGCCAGGGCGACCCACCCAACCCGTCCAGTGCTCCGGCAGCATTGCGACACGCACCGGCTCATCAACAACATTCGGGCCGCCAGGATCAACATTGGAAAGAATCAGCGCTTGGACATCCGTAAGCTCGAGTG
>JBKPEY010000514.1:0-2869 GCA_046744405.1 Actinomycetota bacterium | reverse complement strand
AACGATCAAGGACTGGCCACGGCCGGCGTCGCCGCAGACGAAGACACCATCCACATTTGTGGCGTAGTTCTTGTCCCTTGCGACGTTGCCGCGCTCATCCACTGCGCAGCCGAGCTGAGAGACAACTGTTTCGGTCTCCGGACCGGTGAAGCCCATGGCCAAGAGGATCAGCTCAGCCGGAATCTCCCGTTCGGTTCCCTCAACAGGAACGATCTTGCCCCCCTCGAACCGCACTTCCGACATCTGCAGCGATGCCACATTCCCGTCGTAGTTCCCGATGAACTCCGATGTCGAAACGGAGTAGACCCGCTCCCCCGCCTCCTCGTGTGCAGAGGAAACCCGATAGATCATCGGGTACGTCGGCCAGGGCTGGTGCACGGGCCGCTCCTCGGGCGGCGTCGGCATGATCTCCAATTGCACGATGGACTTCGCCTGCTGCCGGATCGCCGTACCAAGGCAGTCAGCGCCGGTGTCCCCGCCACCGATGATCACCACGTGCTTGTCCTTGGCAGTGATCTGGTTGTCCACGTGGTGGCCCAGTGCTACCCGGTTGGCCTGCGGAAGGTACTCCATCGCCTGATGGATGCCATTGAGATTGCGGCCTGGCACCGGCAGCTCTCGCCCGATCGTGGAGCCGACAGCGAGCACAATCGCGTCGTAGCGCTCCTGGAGCTCAGCACCGGTGATCTTGATGCCGACCTCAGTCCCACAGTGGAAGTTGGTGCCCTCATCCAGCATTTGCCGAATGCGGCGGTCCAGCACCGACTTCTCCATCTTGAACTCGGGAATGCCGTAGCGCAGCAGTCCACCCGGAGCGTCAGCCCGCTCGAAGACGGCAACGGTGTGTCCGGCTCGGGTGAGTTGCTGGGCGGCTGCCAGCCCGGACGGGCCCGATCCGATCACTGCCACTCTCTTGCCGGTATGCCACTCCGGCGGCTGGGGATCGACCCGGCGCTCGTCCCAGGCCTTGTCGATGATCGCGACCTCGACGTTCTTGATCGTCACCGGGTCGCGGTTGATGCCCACGACACAAGCGGTCTCGCACGGCGCCGGACATAGCCGACCGGTGAACTCTGGAAAGTTATTGGTCGCGTGCAGCCGCTCCAGTGCTTCATCCCAGTCGCTGCGCCAGACCAGGTCGTTCCACTCCGGAATGAGATTGCCCAATGGGCAGCCGGTGTGGCAAAACGGAATGCCGCAGTCCATGCAACGGCCGGCCTGCTCGGAGATGATCGGCAGTAGCGCCCGCCCAGGGGTGCCCGGATAAACCTCTCTCCAGTCGTGGATCCGTTCCGCTACCGGCCGCCGCGACGCAACCCGGCGCGGCGTGGTCATGAACCCTCGAGGATCAGCCATAGCACTCGCTCTCGTCACGGCCCTTCGACAGGCTCAGGGCGCAGATACGCATACTCACCCGTGAGCTGCTTCCATCATTTTGGTCGTGATCATGGCCTCGTCGAGTCCCTCCGACTCACCCTGCTGGCGCGCCGCGATCACCCGCGCATAGTCGCGCGGCAGTACCTTTGTGAAGCGCCTGCCGGCCGCATGCCAATCAGTCAACAACGACTCGGCAACATCGGAATCAGTCTCCTCGCGATGTTGCACAATCAGCTTGCGGAGGAATTCAAGATCGGCATCAGTCGGCACCAGCGCGTCGACCATCTCGGTGTTCAATCGCGTCGGATCGAGGTCGAGGAAGTAACCGATGCCGCCTGACATGCCGGCCGCCACGTTCCGGCCAGTCTTACCGAGTACTACCGCGATACCACCGGTCATGTACTCACAGCCGTGATCGCCAAGGCCCTCCACCACAGCAATCGCCCCGGAGTTACGAACGCAGAACCGCTCACCGACCTGCCCACGGATGAACAGCTCCCCTGACGTCGCACCGTATGCGATCACATTCCCGGCGATGATGTTGTCGGCGGCTACGAACCGAGTCGTACGCGCCGGCCGTACCACAATCCGACCACCTGAAAGACCCTTGGCCAGGTAGTCATTCGCATCGCCCTCCAGGCGCAGTGTGATGCCGGCGGGTAGGAACGCTCCGAAGCTTTGTCCGGCCGACCCCTCCAAGGTGATATCGATCGTGCCGTCGGGCAGTCCTTCACCACTGGTCGCCTTGGTGACCTCATGCCCGAGGATGGTTCCGACGGTGCGATCAACATTGCGGATGGGCAGCGAGGCCCGAATAGCCTCACCGGTCTCCAGCGCCGGTCGGCAGATCCTGATCAACTCCTGATCCAGCGCTTCGGCGATCCCGTGATCTTGAACGGTGGTGTTGTGCAACACCGTGTCCTCAGCAAGATCAGGCTTGTGCAAGATCGGCCGGAGCTCCAGGCCGTGGGCCTTCCAATGCTGCTCGGCTCTGGTCGTATCGAGTACCTCGACATGGCCGATGGCCTCAGCGAGGCTACGGAAGCCCAACGCTGCAAGGTGCTCACGGACTTCCTCGGCAATGAACTCAAAGAAGTTGATCACGAACTCCGGCTTTCCAGAGAACTTGGAACGAAGTTCGGTGTTCTGCGTGGCAACGCCGACCGGGCAAGTGTCGAGATGGCAGACCCGCATCATGATGCAACCACTGACCACCAGAGGTGCGGTCGCGAAGCCGAACTCCTCTGCCCCCAGCAGTGCGCCGATGATCACGTCGCGACCGGTCTTCAGCTGGCCGTCGACTTGCACCACGATCCGATCTCGGAGGCCATTCAGCAGCAAGGTCTGCTGTGTTTCGGCGAGACCGAGCTCCCACGGGCCGCCAGCATGCTTCAGCGAAGTAAGCGGAGCCGCGCCGGTACCGCCATCGTGACCGGAGATCAGCACCACATCCGCCTTGGCTTTGGCGACCCCGGCGGCGACAGTACCGACG
>JBKPEY010000168.1:0-3976 GCA_046744405.1 Actinomycetota bacterium | reverse complement strand
AATGTGCAAGCCGAGGCCTTGGGCTGTCCGAGGATCGGGTGGGAAACCAGTGGGGGTGGTGGGGCGATCCCGATGGATCCACGGCCGGTGGAATCGTTACTGGCTCTCATCTCGACAGCGTGCCGGACGGTGGTGCCTTCGACGGTCCGCTCGGTGTTGTCAGTGCGCTGCTGGCGATCGACAAGTTGAGGTCCGACGGTTTGCGGCCCACCCGCCCGATTGGTGTGGTGAATTTCGTCGATGAGGAAGGCGCTCGGTTCGGGGTCTCCTGTGTCGGATCGCGGGTGATCACCGGAGCGCTGAGCGCGGAGAAGGGCCTGGCCCTGCGAGATGCCGATGGTGTCACGATGGCGGAGGCAATGCGTACGGCCGGGCGGCATCCGGAGCGCTTGGGCCCCGACCCCGAAGCGCTCGCCCGAATCGGTTCGTTCGTTGAGCTGCACATCGAGCAGGGGCGAGGGCTGATCGACCTCGGTCACCCGGTAGCAGTTGGCAACGGGCTGTGGGCGCACGGCCGGTGGCGCATCGAGATTCCCGGCGAACCCAACCATGCCGGCACTACAAGGCTGAGCGATCGCCGGGACGCCGTGATCGGCTGCGCGCGGCTGGTGCTGGGTGCACGCACCGCGGCCGAGGCGCACGGCAGTCTGGCGACCATAGGCAAGATCAACATCATGCCTGGAGGCGTCAATGCCATTGCTGGCTTGGCAACCGCTTGGCTCGATGCTCGCGCGTTCGATGAAGCTGCGCTGAGCGCCACGCTCGCTCAGATTGCGGGGCAGGCCGTCAGCTTGGGGGCTGTCGTCGCCGAGGAGTCGCGAACTCCGCACACCGACTTCGACGATGTCCTCGTAGCCCGGCTAGCGCGAGTGCTCGAGAATGCACCAGTGATGAGCACTGGCGCAGGGCATGACGCCGGGATATTGGCCAATGCCGGCGTGCCAGCCGCGATGATCTTCGTCCGCAACCCGACCGGAGTGTCTCATTCGCCCGCCGAGTGGGCAGAGCCTGAGGACTGCCTAGCCGGGGTCGCCGCTTTGGCCTCGGTGTTGGCCGAGCTTGCTGCGGCGGAGCCATGAGTTCCTACTGGGCGGCGTATGCCTGGCTGCCGGACGGCTGCCACGCAGGTGTCGGCTTTGACGTGGTGGACGGTCGTTTCGCCGGCGTCCGCGTCGGTATCGAGCCATCGGCCGGTGCAGAGATCCTGCTCGGCGTAACACTCCCGGGTCTCGCCAACGGACACAGCCATGCCTTTCACCGCGCCCTCCGTGGCCGCACGCATGCAGCAGGCGGCACGTTCTGGACCTGGCGTCAGCACATGTACGCTCTCGCCGCCCGGCTCGACCCGGATTCCTACCTGTCGCTGGCCCGCGCGGTATTCGCCGAGATGGCGCAGGCGGGATACACCGTCGTCGGAGAATTCCATTACTTGCACCATGATCAAGGCGGCCGCCCGTACGCCGATCCCAACGCCATGGGTGCCGCGCTGATCCAGGCCGCAACCGAAGCTGGGATCCGACTGACCTTGATTGACGCGTGCTACCTGTCCGGGGGACTGACAGCGACTGGCCACTTGCCGTTGGACTCGGTACAGCAGCGTTTTGCTGATCGGAATGTCGATCACTGGCAAGCGCGGATCAGCCTGATGAACGACACTGACCAAGTACGCATTGGTGCTGCGGCGCACTCGGTGCGCGCAGTGCCGGCCGAGGTTCTTCGTGTGATCGGCGAGGCGGCAGGGGAGCGGCCCCTCCATGTTCATCTTAGCGAGCAACTGGCGGAAAACGCTGCTAGCCAAGCGTTCTACGGCTGTACTCCTACGGAGCTGCTTGCTGATCATGGTTTGTTGGGCCGCAGAACCACGGCAGTACATGCAACCCATCTCACTGACACGGATATCAAGACCTTGGGAAGTAGCCAGACATCGGCGTGTTTTTGCCCGACGACCGAACGTGATCTTGCTGATGGCATCGGTCCGGCCCGGCGGCTGGCCGACGCGGGAAGCGCGCTTACGGTCGGCTCTGATCAACAGGCCGTGATCGACCCGTTCGAAGAGCTGCGTGGGGTGGAGCTTCATGAGCGGCTGGCGACCGGCGAACGCGGCCGTTTTACGCCCGGGGAGCTGATCATGATCGCCAGCGAGGCCGGTTATCGCAGCCTCGGCTGGCCCGATGGTGGTCGGATCGCCGACGGAGCTCTCGCCGACTTCGTCGTTGTTCGATCGGACTCGGTACGCACCATAGGGTCCGATCCTGATCAGATTGCCTACGCTGCGACTGCAGCCGACATTGATCAGGTCATTGTCGCTGGGCGGGTAATTGCTCGCGACGGGCGACATCAGCTTGGCCCAGCTGCTCGGCTGCTCTCGATCGCTTTTGATCAACTGGAGGCGCTGTGAGCAGCACCGTGGTCACCGGAATCGGCGAACTGGTGACCTGTGACGGCTCGGGGCCTGACCGGCTGGGCATTCTGCCGGATGCTGCGCTGGTCATGGAGGACGAGCTGATCGTCTGGATCGGGCCGGCTGCGAAGTCGCCCGCCGCCGATACCATGATCGATGTCGGCGGGTGTGCGGTCATCCCAGGCTTCGTCGACTCGCACAGCCATCTGGTTTTCGCTGGGGATCGAGCCGGTGAATTTGCGGCTCGGATGACCGGCAAGCCCTATGACGGAGGCGGCATCGGCGTCACCGTCGCCGCGACTCGTGCGGCCACCGACGATGATTTGACTCGCCTGCTCGTAGCCCGGACCGCCGAACTACGAGCACTCGGCACTACCACCGTAGAGATCAAGAGCGGCTACGGTCTGACGGTAGCTGATGAGGTTCGGGCACTCCAGCTTGCTCGCCAGTTCACAACTGAAACCACCTTCCTCGGTGCCCATGTCGTACCAGCTGAGTATGCAGCGGACCGGGCTGCTTACGTCGATCTAGTGACCGGGCCAATGCTGGAGGCGGCGGCGTCATACGCGCGTTGGATCGATGTCTTCTGCGAGCCGCACTCACCCCATGCCTTTGACGCTGACGAAGCGGGCCAAATCCTCAAGGCCGGAGCTGCGATGGGGCTTGGCCTACGGGTCCATGGCAACCAGCTCGGTCCGGGCCCGGGTGTTCGGCTGGCTGTCGAGTTGGGTGCGGCCAGCGTCGATCACTGCACCTACCTTGCCGACGCCGACGTCGATGCGCTCGTCGATGCGGCGGACAGCACTGTCGCGACGCTGCTTCCGGGAGTCGAGTTCTGTACTCGCTCGCCTTATCCAGATGGCGCGCGTCTGCTCGCAAGTGGAGTCACCGTCGCGCTGGCGACTGACTGCAACCCGGGGACCTGCTACTCGAGCTCGATGCCGTGGGTGATCTCACTGGCTGTGCGCGAGATGGGCATGACGCCGGCTCAGGCGCTTTTCGCAGCCACGACCGGCTCGGCTAAGGCCCTGCGACGTAGCGACATCGGACGGCTCGTGGTGGGAAATCGCGCCGATCTGACGGTGCTCGATGCGCCGTCGTACCTCCACTTGGCCTACCGCCCCGGCGTACCGATCGCCCGGCCGCTGGATCTCATGGCAACCGTCGAAACGCCGGGGGAGTGATCTTCAGATCTTTCCAGACGAAGGAGGGCACCCGGCCGAAGAACTCGTGTGCAAAGTCGGCGCAGAAACCGATCACCTGCGTGTCGTGTTTGTCGACCGAGAAGCGCATCTGGCTGCCCTCAATCCGAAAGCTGGGCGGTTGCACCGCCAGAAGGAATTCCATGGTGCGCGGATGGATCACATCCGAGGCGAACTTGGGATCAGCGGTCCGCACCGGAAAGCGGTCGTTGAATTCCTCGCTTTCGAAGCGGACCTTCTTGCCACTCCAGCCGCCGCCGACGGACAGCATGGGAAAAGCGAAGGGCATCGCGACCGCGGTCACGACCTCGGAGTGATTTTCGGTCACCGTGCGAGTCTGGGTACGGCCGTCTGAGTCGGTGTAGGTCTCGGT
>JBKPEY010000023.1:0-4419 GCA_046744405.1 Actinomycetota bacterium | reverse complement strand
GCCGCCAAGCTCGAGAAGGGCGACGCCTTGGACACCGCTGCCACCTTCGGCGAGCAGGAGGAAGATCAAGCCGACCGGGGTGAGGTTGTCGATCTGCTGGAGGCGCTGCGGCGCAGTGTCGAGGAGAACCGCGCTGCCCGTAAGGGGACGGCAGCGCAGCCGGCTGCCAAGAAGGCCCCCGCCAAGAAGACCTCCGCTAAAAAAGCGGCAGCGAAGAAGTCTCCGGCTAAGAAGACGCCGGCGAAGAAAGCCCCGACTAACAAGGCATCAGCCCAAAAGGCGGGGGCCAAGAAGGGGACGACCGCAAAATCAGCCAAGAAGGCCAGTTAACCTCCCCAACTCGGGGGAGAACAGGTAGGAGGAAACATGGGTATCGGAGTTGGCATCGTCTTGATCGTGGTTGGCGCGATTCTGCTGTTTGCGCTCAACATCGACATGCCGTTCGTGTCTGACGACACGCTGGGCATCATCCTTATCGTGGCCGGTGCGTTGGCGCTGATTCTGGCGCTCGTGATGCAGGCACAGCGCAGCAGGACACGGCATGTTGAGGAGAGGCGCTACGACGGGTCCCCACCACCCGTCGCCTGAGCGTCCCCGTGCCGTACCGGCTTGCCGGCTACGGCTCCGTCTTAGCTCGCCCCGGCGTCAACATCCCACGCTGCGTGGGATGTTGACGCTGTACACGGCGTGCAGGCCATGCACCGCGTGAGTATCCCACGCAGCGTGGGATGTTTCACCGTTGTCAGAGAGGCCTATCCCGGAACGCAGACGGTCAGCGCTTTGGGAGCTACTTCAGCCCGCAGAGTGCGACAGTCACCGATCACATCGCCGTCGAGTTGATATGGGTCTGGGTGCCTGAGCCGCACCTCGACCTGGCGGCCTTGCCACTGATCGACTCGGTCGTCGCGACGGGGTCGCAGGGTGAGCAACCGCAACATGACCCGTAGCCAATGAACGAGGCGACGCGGTGAGGCCACGTACACATCGAGCTTGCCGTCATCGGGACTGGCGTGTGGAATCAAGGTCAGATTCCCGGCCAGCTCGCCGACGTTGCCGATCGCGCAGATCATCGCGTACCGGTGCTGCGGACGGTGATCATCGAGGGTGATCCACATATGAATCGGTGTCCGTCCGAGCGCTTTGGCAGCCGCGACGAAGTACGCACCTGGGCCAATTGCATCCTTGAGATCAGGATTTGTCTCGTCCATGATCATGGCGTCAACTCCCAAGCCGGCGATGACGGCGAAGTGTTCACTCGGCATACCGTCGACAGTGAGCTTGACCAGATCGACCTCCCTGGTGTGTTGTCCGAATGCGACCGCCAGGGCCTCCGGCTCGGTCAGCGGGATATCAAGGTTGCGGGCGAGCAGGTTTCCGGTGCCCACCGGCACCACGGCCATAGGGATGCCTGATCCAGCGAGCCGGTCGGCAACAATACGGATGGTGCCATCGCCTCCCGCGGCGATCACCCGGTCAACGTCCGCCGACACCACTTCATCAGTTATCGCAGGCCCCGGATTTTCCGGCGGGGTTGCCAGCCAGATGGCGTCGTTCCAGCCCGTCTTCAGGGCCTGCTGCTTGATCGCATTCCGAAGGTCTTCTGACACCTTGATCGGGTTGTAAACGACTGCGCAGCGCCGTTCGGAAGGCCCGTTCACTCCTCGCCACTCCCTTCGGACCGAATGCGGTCGTATCGATCAATGATCACCGTTTAGATACCCGACGGTGGTCGGAATTATCGCTTCGGCACCAGCCTGCCGGTCCATTCCATAAACCAGCTGGCGAAAACTCCCCCGACACGCGGCTTGGCGTCGCACTAGGGCAATGAGCATGCCATTTACGATGGGTCCCGGTCGGGACGGCAACGTCGAGTGCGGCTCCTTTCGACCTTCCTATAAGCTTTTGCGCTCAGCAGAGAAATCTCATTCTTGGGGGAGAATCTCATGTCGGTGGAGGATGCGGCAGCGACCGTGTTCTCAGCCGATCATGACGCAGCAGCCGCGCTCCTTCATATGCGCGCGCAGGGTGTCAGCGTCCTCATGCAGCTCAAACCGACCGGTCTGCCGGTGATCTTGCACTGGGGCGCTGATCTTGGTGATCTTGATGGGCTTGCGGCGGAAGCGCTGCTGGCTGCATTCGGCCCGACCAGTCTGGATCCGCTGCCATCCATGATGTCCTCGTTGGTACCGGAATCCTCGGCCGGCTGGAATTCCCGGGCGGCGCTTGCCGGATCACACGATGGACACACCTCGGCAGCGTCCTTTGCCCGCTGTCATGCCCGGCTCATGAGCGACAGTCCAGTCTCGCCTGGGCTGACCGAGGTCGGCGCGGATACCGTGATCATCCAAGCGGAAGATCCGGTCAATGGGCTTGGTCTCGACCTTGCTATCCAACTCACTGACCTTGGTCTGATGCGTTGTCGCGCGGGCGTGGCGAATAAGAACGTCGCAGACTACCGGCTTGAAGGACTCGAGCTATTCCTGCCGGTGAGCGATCTCGCTACCCACCGCGTAGAACTTGACGGTCCTGCCTTGTCGACGGTGGCGTTGCGCTCGGGATCTTGGTCTGTTGATCATGGCGTGTTCGATGATCGACCGGCACACCTGGCGTTGGCGGAGGCGGGAACAGGGTTCCGTCGGGGGCAGGTGTGGCAGGTACATGTTGCGTTCAGCGGTTCGGTTCGGCACCGGGTGGAGCGTACGTCGTACGGCAGGACCTATCTCGGCGGCGGGGAGCTCTTACAAGCCGGCGAAATCGTGCTTCGCAGTGGTGAGGCCTATCACTCACCATGGGTGATATGGACCTGGGGCGATGGACTTGACGCCGCTGCGGCCCGCCTGCATCGGCACCTACAGCCTGAAGCGCCGCATAACAATCGAGTGATCTTCGATGCTAGTGCTGCGGCGTTCGCTCACCATGATCGTCAGGCAATATTGAGCCTCGCTGAGTATGCCGCCGCCGTCGGTGCCGAAACGTTCCTGCTCGACATCGAATGGTGCTCGCGTATGGGTCTGGATCCATACGCCGACAGTGCTGGACGGGCCAGCTCTACATCGCCCGATGATCTTGACGGACTATTGGCGCGCATTCGTCAGTTCGATCTTGAGATTGGGTTTGCTGTGGAACTGGAGGCGATCGACGCCGACTCCGCGATTGCCCGGGACCATCCGGACTGGCTGCTGACGGTGGAACGCGATGGTATGACGCGGCAAGTCCTGGACCTCTCGGTACGACCAGCCATGGCATACGTCTGGGAGCGATTGACCAAGCTGCTCGACCGCCACCCGGTATCGCTGCTGAGCTGGTCGATTACTCATGGTGCGCACCGGCCGGGAGCGACCGCGACGCAGCACACCAGCACACTTTCTGCTTACCGGCTGCTCGATGCCCTTCGTGAGCGCTATCCACAGCTGACCATCCAGACCACCAGCCTCGACCTCGCCATGGCGGCACGGGCGGTTGGCGCTGACCTTTCTGGGGATTCGACGGCACGTCACGCTGACTTCGCTGGCCTAGTGCAGTTGCTGCCGCCAGGACTGGTATGCCAGCCGGCGCTCGATGAGCCCGACGAGGCGACCTCGACGGCATATCGGGCGGTCTCTGCATTCTTCGGCAGGCTGGGCCTCGGTATTGATCTTCGCAACCAGGCAGCCGTAAATCTGCGAGCCATCCATCGCTGGCTAGCACTTCACAAGAGGTTTCGCTCGCTGCTGCACTCTGGTACCACGGTGCGATCAGATGAAAGCGATCGGGGTTTCATTGCCCATGGCGTAGTTGCTGATCATCGGAATGAGGCGCTCTTCGCTCTGGTGTGGTTGGAACGGGCGCTCGCCAGCCGGAGAGTCCGTATTGATGGGCTCGACCCGGCTACCTCCTATCGGATTGAGGTCATCGGCGCCCGTCCGGGCGAGGCTCAGACCGTGACACCGTCTTGGGCATCGGGTGCTCCGGTGCTGACCGGCAAAGCACTCGGCGCGGCCGGAATCCCGCTACCGCCAGCGCGTCGCGGCTCTGCCCTCTTGCTCCACCTGGAGGCAGTTAGCTAGCGCGTCGGGAACCTACGTCCACGTAGGTTCCGCTCGCTCTGCACGGGTTGCAACCTGCGCAGACCGTCAGCAAGCTGCGCAGAGCACCGCGGCATCGCTACTCGTCAAGGGCCTGCTCCGCTGCGGCTGCCGCCTCTTCCGCCGAGAGCGCGGCTTGGCGCAGCTCTTGGTGGTGCTTTCGCGCGGCTCGTGCTTCGTCACGCGCCTCGCGTTCGGCCGCCTCAGTCTGACGCAGCTGGGTTCGCAGCGATTCCACCTGGTCAGCAAGATCATCGGCACGTTGCGTAGCCGCCTCTGCCTCGTCCTCGCCGGCCTCAGCGGCCAGACGCGCTTCGGTTGCCCGCTCCCGCGCCTCGACTGCGGCCTTCTCAGC
>JBKPEY010000070.1:0-7312 GCA_046744405.1 Actinomycetota bacterium | reverse complement strand
ATGCAGGTCCATGTTGGGTCAGCCCTCCTAGCGGCGCCGCTGCTTGCCTCGCATGTGCTGCGGCACCGGCGACAACGCTTGCGCCGAGTCGACTTGTCACGCCGCGTGCTGTTGCGTACCGGAGTTCTCGCGGCAGGCGCCGCCGCGACGTACGGGATCTTCGAGGGCATTGGCCGGCTGCTTGGCTCGACGTCTGCCAGCAGAATTGCAACCGGCTCACATCGGCTCAGCGCAGCTGCGGTTCCCGCCACGATCTGGCTCTTTGACCAAGTGCCTAGTGTCGCGAGGGACCATCAGGTCGATGTTGCAGGGACCGCATTCTCGATCTCCGATCTGGCTTCCCGGTCTGAGATCGTCATAGCCCGGCTGGACTGCACCAGTGGCTGGTTCGCCGACGCGGAATGGACGGCGGTAAAGCTCGCCGATCTCATCGCTGCCGATCAGCTGGCTGGCGCTGCGAGCGTGGAGGTCGTCAGTGTGACGGGGTACTGTCGCCGCTTCCCGGCCGACGAAGCTGACTCTCTCTGGCTAGCCACTGCCTATCAGGGCGAACCACTGCAGACTGGACACGGCGCGCCAGTACGGCTGCTAGCGCCACATCGCAGAGGATTCTGGTGGGTCAAGTGGGTGGCGTCAGTGAAGCTCAGCGACGTACCAGCATGGGGGCAGTCGCCTTTCCCGCTGGCGTGAAGGTCCGTTGGGAGCTAGCTCGCAGACTCGGTGAGCTCGCGTGGAACGGCGATCACGTCCACCAATGCACCGTTGCGCCATACGGTGATCTCGACTCGGCGGCCAATGGCATCCTCGACCATCCGGCGTTGCAGCTCTGTGCTTGAGCGAAGCGACGTGCCGGCGACAGCGACCAGAATGTCACCGGTTCTCAGGCCAGCCGCATCAGCCGGACTCCCGGCAATCACCTGTGCCACCCGTAGGCCGTCTCGCCGTCCTAGCTTTTTGACTAAGGCCGGCGGCAAAGGAGCTTGGCTGCCGGCGATCCCGAGCCAGGCGCGACGCACTCGTCCGGACGTCATCAAGGCGCTAATGATCCGCTGAGTGGTTTCGTTGATCGGCACAGCGAGCCCGACGCCGATGCCGGCCACGGCCGTGTTGACTCCGATCATCCGGCCGCGGCTGTCGGCCAGCACACCGCCGCTGTTGCCGGGGTTGAGCGCTGCGTCAGTCTGAATCACCTCATCGACTACACGACCTTGCCGAGTTGGCAGTGATCGGCCAAGCGCCGAAATGATGCCAGCCGTGACACTTCCGGCCAGACCGAGCGGGTTTCCGACGGCGACAACGAGCTGGCCCACCTGCAGCTTGGCGGCGTCTCCGAGGGTCACCGGGCTCGGAACCTCACCTCGTGCGCGTAACACGGCCAAATCCGAGAACGCATCGCGGCCAACAACATCAGCTGTCACCTCACTGCCGTTCGAGAATGCGGCCGTCACCGTACTCGCGCCCTCGACGACATGGGCGCTCGTCAATAGAAAGCCGTCGCTGGTCAGTACGCTGGCGCTCCCGGCGCCATCCCCCAGCCGGGACCGGACGCGGAGACTCGCCACGCTTGGCAAGACTTGCTGGACTACATGGGTCACCGCGGACGAGTAGGCATCCAACGCCTCACGGTCACGGTCGTCAATCATGTTGTGGTAACGCGTACGGCGCGGAAGTGTTCCCGAAAGCCGACCCGCTGCTTCAAAGATGCAGCCGGGCCGGCCATTTCACGGATCGCGGTCAGCTGCAGCCGCTGGTGGATCCGCAGCCTTCACAGACGTAGCAGCTACCGCTAGGACGCATCTTCGTACCGCAGGTCAAGCAGAGTGGCGCGTCGACGCTGGTGCCGGTGATCTCTTCGAAGAGCTCCGCTGTGGTATGCGCGCTCAGCGGAGCTGGCTTGACCGCAGCTCCATCCATCTCGTCGGTACGCACCTCGTCGCCTGGGTCGTTCTTGAGCGACTCGGCCTCGCTGAGCTCTTCCTCAATCGGCAAATATGATCCGGTCTCGACCTGCCGCGCCCGTTCGGTGGCGGTGTAGATGCCGAGCTCGGCGCGCTCATCGAATGACAGGTAGTCCAGGGCCAGCCGCCGGAAGATGTAGTCCATGATCGACTGCGCCATCCGGATGTCCGGGTCGTCGGTCAGGCCGGCGGGCTCGAACTTCAGGTTGGTGAACTTCTGCACGAAGGTTTCCAGCGGCACCCCGTACTGCAGACCGATGGAGACTGCGATGGAGAAAGCATCCATCACGCCCGCCAGAGTCGAGCCCTGCTTGCCGAGCTTGAGGAAGACCTCGCCCAGACCATCGTCCGGATAGGAACCGGAGGTCATATAGCCTTCAGCACCACCGACGGAGAAGGACGTGGTACGGCTCGGTCGTGACTTCGGCAGCCGTTTCCGAGTCGGCCGGTACACCACCTTTTCCACGACCTCGGGTTCGGTGGACTTCTTGTCTTCGGCCTTGCCGGCCTTGCCATCGCTGAGTGGCTGGCCAACCTTGCAGTTGTCACGGTAGACCGCCAAAGCCTTGAGGCCCAGCTTCCAGCCCTGAATGTAGACCTCAGCGATCTCCTCGACGGTGGCCGTTTCCGGCAAGTTCACCGTCTTGGAGATTGCCCCAGAGAGGAAGGGCTGAACCGCAGCCATCATTCGGACATGACCCATCGGCTTGATCGCGCGCTGCCCCATCGCGGTGTCGAACACTTCATAGTGCTCGGGTCGCAATCCTGGAGCGTCGATCACGTGCCCGTGCTCGGCGATGTACTCGATGATTGCCTCAACCGTCTCGTCGGCGTAGCCGAGCTTCCGCAATGCCCTCGGAATTGTCTGGTTCACGATCTGCAGCGAGCCGCCACCGACCAACTTCTTGAACTTGACCAGCGAGAAGTCTGGCTCGACTCCGGTGGTGTCGCAGTCCATCATGAAGCCGATCGTTCCGGTGGGTGCGATCACTGATGCTTGCGCATTGCGGTAACCATTTGCCTCGCCGGTCTTGATCACTCCATCCCAGGCGGTGGTGGCCCGTTTCCGAATGTCGGCGTCCATCGCGTCGATACTGCGCAACGCATCGTTGGCCGCCTGGTGCTTCCGCATCACTCGCTTGTGGGCGTCGGCATTGCGCGCATAACCCTCGTACGGGCCGACGATGCCGGCGAGCTCCGCAGACCGGCGATACGACACACCGGTCATCAGCGAGGTGATCGCTGCAGCAAGCGCACGGCCGCCTTCGGAGTCATAACCGTGGCCGGTCGCCATCAGCAGCGCACCGAGGTTGGCGTAGCCGATGCCGAGCTGTCGGTAGTCGCGAGTCGTCTGACCAATCGCCTCGGTGGGGAAATCGGCGAAGCAGATCGAGATGTCCATCGCTGTGATGATCAACTCCACCGCTCGCTCGAAGGCTTGGGCGTCGAAGGTGTCGTCGTCGCGTAGGAACTTGAGCAGATTGAGGCTTGCCAGATTGCACGAGCTGTTGTCCAAGCTCATGTACTCCGAGCAGTTGGCGACAACGACGCCGCTGACAATGTAGGAGTGATTCCGCGGCTCGGTCAGGTTGTAGGTCGTCTCGAAACCCTGTGAGGTGCGCGACACCATCCGCACCGTCTCACGCACCGCGTACGAGGTATGTGCGTCGATGACATGAGTCAGCCGGTCATGCTTGGCACCGATCGAAAAGTCGATCAGGGCCGCGAATTCCCGCAGCGAACGCCCTGTGATACGTAAGTCATAAGAGGGTCCGTCTGAGCCGTAAGAAACAGCGTCGCCGTTCTTACGTACGTAGCTGAACGACTCGGTCCTGGGTCCCGTTTCGTAAATGCGGCTGGCAATTCCGAAGGAAGTGAGCAGCTCCTGCACTCCCAGGAGAAGTCCCTCTGATCGGCTACCAAGTCCGACATACCGCGTGCCCTTCACTTCGTCATCGACCACACAGCCATCTGCGTCGAAGAGTCCCTGCAAGAATGCGAGCACAGCCTCCTCGGGAGCCTCGAAGATCGACTCGGGAACGACCTTAGTACTGGAGCGGCCGTTGCTGACCCCAAGTGCGCGCATGAACCGAACAACGCTGGTCTTGCCCGACCGGAGCTGAACGGTTCCGTTCGGTTGATTGCTCGGCTTGGCGTCGAAGCCAGTCCACCTGCGCAGCAGGGCAGCGTGTCGAGGCAGCACTTCTGCCTGATCGGCCATATTGCCGTACACCGTTGTAACGACCTGGTTAGTGACGCATCCGTCACCCACCAACCAACCGACGAAGTGACCTAGCTCTTCGTTCCATTTCTCTGGCAAGGCCAGCCCACGAGCCAGTTGACCCACGCGCAGCGCTGGGTCAGGCAATTCAGCCCGCGCCATGGTGCGGGCTGCGTACTCGAAGGAGCGCACCACCTCGTCGGACTCAGACAGATCCTCGGCGTGTACCCAGCCTCGGTTCGCAGTCCAGACTCGATGTCCCGGCGTGCAGCGTAGGCGGGAGCCATCGGAGAAGCGAAGCTCAACAATCTCGTTGGTGCCGGTGATCATGTAACGCAAAGGACGCGTCGTGACCACGCGACTGGTCGGGTCGGCCTCTGAAGTGACGTCGTTGGTGTAGATCTCGGTGATCTCACCTGCGGCAGCCCGCGTGACAAGATCACCGATCCTGATCAAGCCTTGATCGGTCACGACCCGCTGATCGGCTGGGAAGCAGGGATTAGATGCGGTGATCCGACCGGTCTCGGGATTGGTGTGCCAGTCGTTGATGGTGTCGTCGTACTGCAGGCCGGGATCCGCGCACTCCCAAGCAGCCTTGGCCATTTTGTCGAACAGCTCACGAGCATTCACCGTCTCCAGAACGCGACCATCGGTACGCGCGCGCAGCGCGAAATCGCCGCCATCCTCAACCGCCCGCATGAACTCATCTGTCACGCGTACGGAGTTATTGGCGTTCTGATACTGGACCGAGGTGATATCGCGACCGCCCAAATCCATGTCGAAACCGGCATCGCGAAGCGCTCGGATCTTGTCTTCCTCGCGCGCCTTGGTTTCGATGAACTCCCCGATATCGGGATGGTCGACGTCAAGGACAACCATCTTCGCGGCGCGGCGGGTTGCGCCGCCGGACTTGATGGTTCCGGCACTTGCGTCCGCGCCTCGCATGAACGAGACCGGACCGGAGGCCGTGCCACCGGAGCTCAGCAACTCTTTCGACGAGCGGATCCGTGACAGGTTGAGGCCAGCACCCGAGCCGCCCTTGAAGATGAAGCCCTCCTCCCGATACCAGTTCAAGATCGAGTCCATGGAGTCGTCTACCGACAGGATGAAGCAGGCTGAAACTTGCTGAGGGGAGGCGGTACCAACGTTGAACCAGACCGGGGAATTGAACGAGAAGTACTGATGCAGCAGCATCCAGGTCAGTTCGTGCTCGAACACTTCCGCTGACTGGATGTCGGCGAAATAGCCGTAGTCCTCCCCTGCCTTGCGGTAGGCCTTCACTACACGGTCGATGAGCTGCCGGAGGCTCTGCTCACGCGCTGGGGTGCCGAGCGCGCCCCGGAAGTACTTGGTCGTGACGATGGTCGATGCGTTGACGCTCCAAAAGTCGGGGAATTCAACGCCCTTTTGCTCAAAGACCACCTCCCCGGTCTTCCAGTTCGTTTGCACGACGTCGCGGCGTTCCCAGGTCACCTCGTCATATGGGTGCACACCGGAGGTAAAGACCCGCTCAATGCCTAGCCCCGAGTGCTTCGGCATTGCCGTTCTGTGTTCCGGGGCTGTTTTGGCTTCCGGGGCACTTTGGTTTTCCGATCGCCCATTCGCCGAACGGGTGGTTTCGGTCATTTCTGCCTTTCTAATCAAACCGGCGCAATTGCTGGCACCGAGGTAAGTGGTGGCCTGGAATTGGAGTGTGCAAGCCCGAAGTTAGGAGCCTAGGGCGGCTCAGGACGGTTACTGCTGGACTGGCGGCCTGGTGTCAGGCGGTGTGGGATGAAGCTGCTCATCTTGTGCTCTGCTGTCGGAATGAGAGGCTCGATGCCGGTCGGCTCCTGCTCGATACGCAGCAGGGCGATCTCTGCCTCAAAGTCATCTACCGATCGGAACTGGCGATAAACGCTTGCAAAACGCAGATAGGCAACTTGATCAAGCTCTCGAAGCGGGCCCAGAATCGCGACGCCGACTTCATCAGCCGGTATCTCCGGCTGGCCCAAGGCCCGCAATGAGTCTTCGACCAGCTGGCCGAGGCGGGCGAGCTGATCCTCAGTTACTGGCCGCCCCTTGCACGCCTTGCGAACCCCGTTGATCACCTTGTCCCGATTGAACGGCTCGACGACACCGCTGCGCTTGACGACAACAAGCTGCATTTGCTCGATGGTGGTGAACCGTCGCTCGCAGGACGGGCATTGGCGGCGTCGTCGGATGCTCGCGCCATCCTCAGTCGTCCGCGAATCGAGCACCTTGGAGTCGGTGTTGCGACAGTACGGGCAGTGCATGTCCGGCTCCTTTCGGCGCGGAAGACAGCTTTCTGGGGACAGATCTGGGGATCACCTGTGGGCTACCGAGAAGATCCTTGTGGACTGTCCTGTGAACTTCTGTGGGTATTGAACCACAACTTGTGGAGGAACCACATGCTTGTAACTACTAGATATGGATACCGTACGTCTTTGGACCATTCTCTGCAAGAGCACTGACACTTTTGCGTACGGCGTGCCGCGGACACCCGAACGAGTCACGCACCGACGCCGAAACTTGACCCAAGTCAGAGCAGATTGCGCGCCAGCGTGTAGACCACTGCCGCCACTAGGGCAGCTATCAACCAATGGCTGGCGGGAACGCGTAGCAAGCGCACCGACAGCGCCTGCGGCAACCGGACAGCCGGGCCCCCCGCCGCCTCAACGGCCCATACCCGGCCGAGTACGCCCGCCATGAGGAGCCCAATAAGCGCAACTGGATTGAATCCGAAGGCCGCGCTTACGTCGCCCTGAAGCAGTGCTGCACCCATCCGAGTGCCACCACACAGCGGGCATTCCCATCCTGTGATGGCACGGAACGGGCACGGCAATCCCAGACCTGTCGTTGCGTACAGCCCACTCAGTGCAAGCCCGCCGGCAAAGAAGGCACCGACGTATCCAGCTGCCCGCACAGCCCGGAATGGTCGGACGTCGGTGGAAACTGCCACCTTCTCATTGTGCCCGCCACGTCGGCCCCCTCATTGGGAGCCGCCAACGCACCGACGCTCGCAGCTACACTCACCACGTCCCCACGGATCTTGAGGACCTTCATGACCGACCCCTATCGCAGTCAGTGGCCACCGGCATCGGCGACGAGCACCCAGCCGTCTTTTCTGCAG
>JBKPEY010000580.1:0-3376 GCA_046744405.1 Actinomycetota bacterium | reverse complement strand
CCGAGATCAACAGCGTGCTGCGGTTGATTAGCGATGCCGAGGCAGTCGACCAGCTACCCGCTCTTAATGAGGCGGCGCTGCTACGGCTACGACGTCCGCATTCGACCACAAAGCATTTCGTGATCAGCGAGAATGGGGACCTGGTGGGCTACGCCCAGCTCGAGTCAGGGACCGAATGGAGCGGCGGTCAGCTCGTGGTGTCCCCCGGCCATCGGCAGGAAGGCGTCGGCACGCAGCTGCTGCAACGCTTGATCACCGAATCCAGCACCCCGCTGCGAGTCTGGGCAATGGGTGACACTCCTGCGGCGCGAGCTCTCGCCACGAGCGTCGGCATGGTCCGCCAGCGGGAGCTGCTGATCATGGAACGACCGCTCCATGATGAGTTGCCGGAGCCGGGAGTGCCAGCTGGCGTCGAGATCCGGACCTTCGTACCTGGTCAGGATGAGCAGGAATGGTTACGCGTAAACGCCGCTGCGTTCGCAGACCATCCGGAGCAGGCGCTGATCGACCTCGACGACCTGAAAGACCGGATGGCTGAGCCGTGGTTCGACTCGAAGGGGTTCTTCGTCGCGACGAGGGACGGCGCCATCGTCGGCTTCCATTGGACGAAGCAGCATCAAGATCAGCTGGGCGAGGTCTACGTGCTCGGCATCGCGCCCTGGGCATCGCGTCAGGGACTGGGCAAGGCTCTGTTGCTCACCGGACTGCGTTGGTTACAGCAGCAGGGAAACTCACGCGTGAAGCTCTATGTGGAGTCCGACCACCGCGCCGCAATCGAGCTATATCTGACCTATGGATTCGCTACCGCGAGCCGTGATGTGATGTACGCGCAAGCTTGATCCTTTTTCAGGTCCGGCTGTATGCGAAAGAGATCACGAAGCAACAGGAGAAAGATATGGAAGCAGTCGAGGTCTCGACCGTAATAGAAGACTTTGTCCCTCCGCCAAGTCAGGTGGAGCTTCCGCCAGATCGTTTCCTGGACCGCGAAATCTCCTGGTTGGCCTTCAACAACCGGGTCCTCGATTTGGCTAAAGATGACAAGCGTGTCCCCCTGTTGGAACGGGCGAAATTCCTGGCCATCTTCTCCTCCAACCTTGATGAGTTCTACATGGTCCGCGTGGCAGGGCTGAAACGGCGTATCGCCGCGGGCGTTGCGGTCCCAACGGTCAGTGGACTGATGCCGCGGGAAGTGCACTCAGCAATCCTCAACCGGACTCGTGACCTTGTCACCGACCAAGCACGCGTTTTCCAGGAGGACATCCGGCCTACCCTGGCCAAAGAGGGCATCGAAATCCTGCGCTGGGACGAGCTCACCGCCGCCGAGCAAGATCGGATGGACGAGCTGTTTGCGGAGCGGATCTTCCCCGTGCTCACCCCGCTTGCCGTGGATCCGTCGCATCCCTTCCCCTATATCTCCGGCCTGTCGATCAACCTTGCCGTGTTGGTGCGCAATCCCGAAACCGGTATTCGCCAGTTCGCCCGGGTCAAGGTTCCGACGATGCTGTCCCGCTTCATCTCACTGGCCGAGGGCCGCTATGTGCCTTTAGAGGATGTGATCGCTCATCATCTCGATCAGCTCTTCAGCGGGATGGAGATTGTGCAGCACCACACTTTCCGGGTGACACGCAACGAAGATGTCGAGGTTGAGGAAGACGACGCGGAGAACCTGCTCCTTGCACTGGAAAAGGAGTTGTTGCGTCGTAAGGTAGGGCGCCCGCCGGTCCGGCTCGAGGTCGAGGACGACATGGATCCACGGATGCTCGAGCTGCTGATCGGTGAACTGGACATCAGTGAGCGGGAAGTCTTCCATTTGCCCGGGCCTCTGGACCTGACCGGCCTGTTCTCCCTCGCCGACCTCGATCGAGCCGAACTCAAGTACCCAGCCTTCCTTCCGTCGACCCATCCCCACCTGGCCGAGGTGGAGACGGCCAAACCCGCCGATATGTTCGCCGCTATAAAGCAGCGCGATGTGTTGCTGCACCATCCGTACGACTCGTTCGCGACGAGCGTGCAACGCTTCATAGAGCAAGCGGCTGATGATCCCCATGTCTTGGCGATCAAGCAGACCCTTTATCGCACGTCCGGCGACTCTCCCATCATCGACGCATTGATCGAGGCGTCTGAGGCAGGCAAGCAAGTGCTGGCACTGGTCGAGATCAAGGCCCGCTTCGATGAGCAAGCCAATATCGCCTGGGCGCGCCGCCTAGAGCAGCACGGTTGCCATGTGGTTTACGGCTTACTGGGACTGAAGACGCACTGCAAGCTCTCCATGGTTGTCCGTGAGGAGCCCGATGGGCTGCGGCGCTACGCCCATATCGGCACCGGCAACTACAACCCCAAGACGGCTCGGCTTTATGAAGACATCGGGCTACTTACCGCCAACCCCATCGTCACTGAGGACATTGGCCGGCTGTTCAACCACTTGTCCGGGATGGCCCAGGAGACCCAGTACAAGAGGCTGCTCGTCGCCCCACATGGCATCCGCAATGGGCTCATCGACCGGATCAATCATGAGATCGCCAACCACGAGGACGGCAAACCCGCGGGCATCAGGATCAAGGTCAACTCCATCGTGGACGAGGCGACCTCCGATGCGCTCTATCGCGCTTCCCAGGCCGGCGTTCCTATCAGCCTGTGGGTGCGCGGCATCTGCACGATTCGCCCAGGCGTTCCAGGGCTCAGCGAGAACATCCGGATTCGCAGCATTCTGGGCCGCTTCTTGGAGCACAGCCGCCTGTTCTGGTTTGCCAACGATGGGTCGCCGTCGGTTGGGATCGGCTCTGCTGACCTGATGCACCGCAACCTCGACCGCAGGGTGGAGGTGCTGGTTTCCATCACCAACCCAGCACACATTGCCGAGATTGAGCATCTGTTCGACCTCGCATTCGACGACAGCACCGCGTCATGGCATCTGCAGCCTGACGGCACCTGGATTCCACACACCACCGATGTAGAGGGTCATCCGTTGCTCGATATGCAGGAGTATTTGATCAACGCCACGAGCCGGCGACGGGCCGCAGTGAAGTAGCGGTCAGTGCCATCAGTAAGCACCACCAGCACCCGCAAGAATGCGGTGCGGTCGCCGAGTCGACCCATCCTCGCCGGCGGCGCTGTCGTTACTCGGGAACATCCGTTGCGCGGCACTGAGGTCGTGATCATTCATCGGAAGCGCTACGACGATTGGACGCTGCCGAAAGGAAAGGTGGAAGCCGGCGAGCCCGTGCCAGTGTGCGCCGTACGCGAGGTGCACGAAGAAACCGGCGTTACGATCAGGCTCGGCGTGCCGTTGGATTCGATCACCTACGAAGCTGGCAACGCCGGCCTCAAGAAGGTCGACTACTGGGGCGGCGTCGTCTTGGACTCGGTGCCGCGCGCT
>JBKPEY010000084.1:0-2772 GCA_046744405.1 Actinomycetota bacterium | reverse complement strand
GCATGAGATCCGCGCGCCACAGCGGGGTCCAGTTGATGTGAATGCTGCCAGCATCGATCTCCCGCATGGCACGGACCGCGCCGGCGACGTCGGAGGTGAAGATTCCCGCGGCCAACCCGTACGACGTTCCGTTCGCCTGCCGTACCGCGGATTCCCAGTCTTCGCCCGTACTCACCGCCACGGCGGGTCCGAACAGTTCATCCTGTGCGAACGGTGACGACGGGTCCACCTCGGCGACCACCGTAGGAGCCACCATGCTGCCGTCTCGCTCGCCGCCAGTGAGGACCCGCGCTCCCGCCGCTGCCGCGGCGGCGACCGACTGCCGAACCCGTTCAGCTTCGCCGGTGCTGATCAGTGTCCCCATACCGGTCTCGGGCGAGGACGGGTCGCCCACTCGGATGGCCTCGACCTTCGGCACCAGGGCGTCCAAGAAGTCCCCGTTCACCGCCGGGTGAGCAATGACGCGCTGAACAGAGATGCACACCTGGCCGGCATTGACATAGCCGCCGGCGGCCACCGCGCTGGACGCCAACTCGAGGTCGGCGTCCGGCATGATGATCACCGGGCAGGAGGCGCCGAGCTCGAGGGACAGCTTCTTGATCCCAGCCATCCGAGTGATGTGCTCGCCAGTTGCCGTCGACCCGGTGAATGAGATCTTGCGTACCCGCGAGTCGCCGACCAATAGGTCGCCCAACTCACCACCGGGCCCGGTGACCACGGAAAGAACGCCATCGGGCAGGCCAGCCTCGACAAAGCACGCGGCCAGTGCCAGGGCGGTCAACGGAGTCGTCCGGGCCGGCTTCAGGACCACCGCATTGCCTGCCGCCAACGCCGGCGCGAGCTTGTGCAGGACCAGCAGGGCCGGATAGTTGAATGGCGAGATAGCGACAACGACGCCGCACGGCTGGCGCAGCGTGAAGCCGATCTTGTCTAAGCCGGTTCCTGGATTAGCGTCAAGGGGCAGCGTGTCGCCGTAGAGCTGAGTGCCCTCGAAAGCTGCCAGCCGGATGATCTCCCCAGAGCGCGACGCTTCGCCGGTTGCTTCGCTGATCGCCTTGCCGCTTTCAGCGCTGATGGTTCGGGCAATGTCGGTGGCTCGCTGGTCCGCGAGCTCCGCCGCCCGCAGCAAGATCTTCATCCGTGCATGCGCCGGGGTCTGACGCCACCGTTGCGCCCCGGCCTCAGCCGCTGCCAGGGCGGCCTCAACGTCCTCATTTCCGGCAACAGGGACGGTGCCCACGACGGACCCGTCGTACGGCGATGTCACGTCCTCGGTTCGCCCGCTTCCGACAGCCGGGCGCCACGCGCCTCCGATCAGCATGGGTGTCAGATCCATGAAGCGTTCCTCCGACTAGTCGTGGTCAGGCATGTCATCCTAAGAGAGAAAACCGCCGGATGAACGCCAGAAAACCGCCAAAAACCTGCCAGGAGGAGCATGTGGGGCATCCTTACCGGATCCGCGAGATAGCGGTACAGGCCGGACTGAGTGAGCGGACGGTCGACCGCGTTCTGAACAACCGGGGCCAAGTACGCGAGAGCACAGTGCGGGAGGTGCAGCAAGCCATCGCCGATCTTGATCGGCAGCGGTCGCAGCTACGGCTAAGTGGCCGGACGTTCATGATCGACGTCGTCATGCAGGCGCCCATGAGGTTCTCCTACGCAATTCGCGATGCTCTAGAAGCGGAGTTGCCCTCGTTGCGACCAGCTGCCGTGCGCGCTCGTTTTCACTTCCGAGAAGCTGGTCCGGTCGAGGACCTGGTAGCAACCCTTTACCGCATTCGGTCACGCGGCTCTCACGGCGTGATCTTGAAGGCGCCTGACGTGCCGGAGATCATGACCGCCTGCTGGCAGTTGATCCAGGCCGGAACCCCCATCGTGACCCTGGTGACCGACCTTCCCGGCAGCCAGCGGCTTGCCTACATCGGAATGGACAACCGGGCAGCTGGTGCGACCGCTGCCTATCTCATGGGCGAATGGCTGGGGGATCGCCCAGGAGACGTGCTGGTCACTTTGAGTCGCGGATTCTTCCGGGGCGAAGAAGAACGAGAAATCGGGTTCCAAGGTGCTATGCGCACCCACTACCCCGACCGTTCCATGATCGAGATCGACAGCAGCGATGGCCTCGACGAGACCATGCGCGGTCTCGTCGTAACTGCCTTGGACAGCAATCCCAATATCTGTGCTGTGTATTCCATCGGCGGCGGCAACCTGGCCATCGTCGAAGCTTTTGCCGCGAGGCAGCGGCGGTACTCAGTCTTTATTGCCCACGACCTGGACCACGACAACACCCGGCTACTGCGCCACGGCCGTCTTTCTGCGGTGCTCCATCACGACCTCAGGCAAGACATGCGCCAGGCCTGCTATGTGATCATGCAGGCGCATCAGGCACTACCTGGCGCGGCCTACGCTTGGCCGTCGAATATCCACATCATTACCCCGTACAACATGCCAGCACCGGCTCTCGGACTAGCAGGCCTCTCGTCCTAAGCGCGTGGTGAAAGTCCGGCCCTTCGATACACGTCGTCGATCAACTCAGCAGTCCCGACCGAGTCATCGATGTTGATCAAGAAGTCGGCGCCGCTTTGCAGCGTCTGTGCTAATGCGGCCAGTTGATAGCTGTAGGAAGTCCGATCGCCGAGGAACTGCTCTTCAGTGCTGCCATTTCTGGTGATCAAGATCCGGTTGTCCAGATGCGGTACAGCAAACGCCGGCACGCTAGCTGTCCCTGCTGTTCCGACGACCGTCCAGACCATTTGGCGGTCTTCGGCATTC
>JBKPEY010000637.1:0-9768 GCA_046744405.1 Actinomycetota bacterium | reverse complement strand
GATCCTGGCCAACCAGCCCTTTAGGGATAGTGGCGGTCTTCGGCCCATCGTTGACGGTAATGGTGACAGTACTGCCTTCACTGACTGGGCTTCCGGCAGCGGGATCTTGGGCCGTGACGGTCCCCTTGGTTTGCTCATCGGCGTTGACCTTCGTCACGGCGACAACCAGCTTGTTCCCCTCAAGCTGTTCGCGTGCCTGCTGCTCGGTGTAGCCAACCACATCTGGTACATCAACCGTCTGGACCGTGTTCAGGTTGAGCATCCGGTAGAGCGCCCAGCCACCAAGCCCCAAGGCCGCCACGATCAGTGCCGTGATCAAGATCGCCAGGCCGACGCGACTCTTCCTGGGTTCCTCTTCCTCGTACGCCTCCTCTGGTCCCAACTCTCCGGGCGGCGGTACGAAGGTGGGTGGCGTAGCTACGTGGGTGGCATCGTCGTAGGCATTGGCCGCCATCGCTCCAGCGGCCATGGGCACGACGGCCGTCGGCTGCTGGGCTGTGGTCTGCTGGCCGGCCAGCAGCCGGCTGATGTCATCCTTCATCTCCCGCGCCGACTGATAGCGCTCCGCTGGATCCTTGGCCAGCGCCTTCAACACGACCGCATCGATCTCCGGACCGATCTCTGGATCCAGCTGGCTGGGCGGCAGGGGATTTTCGCGTACGTGCTGGTAGGCAACGCTTACCGGGGAGTCTCCAACGAACGGCGGCCGGCCAACGAGTAGCTCGTAGAGCAGGCAGCCTGTGGAGTACAGGTCGCTGCGGGCGTCGACAGTCTCGCCTCGGGCTTGTTCGGGGGAGAGATATTGCGCCGTGCCAATCACGGCAGCGGTTTGGGTCATCGTTGCGCTTGTATCTGCCACGGCTCGAGCGATGCCGAAGTCCATGACCTTGACTCCGCCAGTCGAGGTGAGCATCACGTTGGCCGGCTTGATGTCGCGGTGCACGATGCCGGCCTTGTGGCTGTAGCTCAAGGCGTCCAGCACACCTTGAGTGAGCTCCAGCGCGCGCTCGGGAAGGATCTTGCGTCCGTCCCTGAGTACGTCGCGTAACGTCGAGCCCTCAACGAGTTCCATCACGATGTAAGGGACCGCCACGCCGGTCACTGGATCGACCTCTTCGCCGGTGTCGTAAACAGCGACGATCGTTGGATGATTCAGGCCGGCAGCCGACTGAGCCTCACGGCGAAATCGTGCCTGGAATGTCGGATCGACAGCAAGATCAGTCCGCAGCTGTTTGACAGCGACGGGTCGACCGAGCCGTTGATCGACAGCACGGCGGACCTCGGCCATGCCCCCGCGCCCCAGCAATTCGCCCAGCTCGTATCGGCCCCCGACCGTCGTTGGGCTGCTAGTCATGTCCATGGTCCTCCCTCAAACCCCGGCTGCCATTCTCGGCCATCGGGCGCCAGAGCACGAAATGGGCATCTCATGTGGACTCGCCCGTCTCGATGCGTACCTTTCCCGCAAACTGGGCAGCAACGCGCGGCTTTTGGCGGCTGGAAGCATGCTTTTCGCACCAAATGGGCGAAAACGTACCGGGCCCCCGAGCAGTCGCTCACAGTGCGGCCTGCATAACTGCCTTAGCAATGGGTGCTGCCACCCGGCCACCGGCAATGTCGCTCCGTGGGATATCTGCGTCCTCCACGATCACAGCGACGGCAACCGTAGGGTTGTCCACTGGCGCAAAAGAGGTGAACCAGGCGAACGGTTTGCGCTTCGGATCCGATTGCGCCGTTCCCGTCTTGCCGGCGACTTCGACGCCAGGGATCTGCGCATTGTGGCCGGTACCCTCGTTGACCACTTGCAACATCATCTGTTGCAGGTCCTTGGCGTTGTCGGGGGTCATGGCAGTGGAGAGCTCTGTTGGCTTGTGGGTCTGAATCGGCTTCAGGTCCGCTGATCGCACGCTGCTGACGACAAAGGGGTCCATCAGCACTCCATCGTTGGCGATCGCAGCGGAAACCATGGCCATCTGCAGCGGGCTAGCCGCAACGTCGTATTGGCCAATCGAGCTGAGCGCAAGTTGTGCCTGATTGAGCTTGTCCGGAAATTGGCTGGCCACGCCTCCGAGATCAGCCAGGTGGCGCTGATCAAACCCAAAAAGCTGTGCTTGCTCCCGGAGCTTGCTGGCACCAACGTCCATACCCAGATTGGCGAATGCGGTGTTACAGGAGACCTTCAGCGCCTGCGTGATAGTGATCTTCGTGCCACCGCAGTTAGTGGAGTTGGGCAAATAGACCCGGGTGCCTGGCAGCTTCAACCGATCAGGTGACTCGACCGTGGAGTCGGGAGTCTTCCCATCGGCTAGAGCAGCTGCCGCAGTGACCACCTTGAATGTGGAGCCCGGCGGATAGATCTCCCGAGCAGCGCGGTTCGAGAGTGGGTGTTGCGGGTCTGAGGCGAGTCGGTCGTACGCCTTCCCGGCAGCCTCGATGTCGTGGTTGGCGATGTCGTTCGGATCGTAGGTCGGGCTCGTCACCAACGCCAGCACTGCGCCTGACTTGGGATCAAGGGCAACGACAGCGCCCTTCTGGTTGCCGAGCGCTTGGGCGGCCGCCTTCTGAATCTTGGGAACAATCGTGGTCTGTACCGTCGCGCCCTTCGGCGTCTTGTTGGTCGCCATGTCGATCAATCGGCGTACGAACAGCGCATCATCGGTGCCAGCAAGTTGGGCGTTGTATGTGCTCTCCAAGCCAGAGCTGGCGCGATCGTAGGAGTAGAAGCCGGTGATCGGCGCATAGAGCTCGCCGTCCGGATAGACCCGCTGGAACTTGAAACGGTCCTTGGCAGGCACCGTCTTGGCCATCTCAACCTTTCCGGCGGCCAAGATCGCCCCCCGGTTCTGTGCAAATTCGGCGTCCCGCACTCGCCGGTTCTGCGGCTGAGCGGCGAGCGCGTCCTGCCGAAAGATCATCATGTACGTGCCGTTGGCCAGCAGCAAAGCAAACATCATCAACGCAATGAAGGCCACGCGTCGTATCGGTTTGTTCATGCGCCCGCCTTCACAAGCTGCGTTTGCTCGGCGTCCGGATTGATCGCGGTGACCGTCGCCGCCGGCTTGCGTACCTGGTGGGAAATCACCAGCAACAAGCCTGCAATGATCCAGTTGCAGACCAGTGATGAGCCGCCCTGAGACATAAACGGTGTGGTCAGACCGGTCAGTGGCAGCAGCCGGGTTACGCCGCCGATGATCGTAAAGACCTGAAGCGCAAACGCGAACGACAGGCCCGTGGCGAGCAACTTGCCGAAGGGCTCGCGACACTGCAGCGCGATCCGCAGTCCGCGGGCGACGATCAATCCGTAGACCATGATCACCGCCATCAATCCAGTCATGCCAAGCTCTTCGCCAATCGCGGCAGCAATGAAGTCGCTGCGCGCCAGGGGAGTCAGACCCGGTCGACCGAGCCCAAGGCCGGTCCCCAGCAGGCCGCCCCACGCCATGCCGAACTGCGCGTTGATCACTTGGTAGTAGGCGTCGAAATCTGAAAAGGGATCAAGCCAAGCGCCAACGCGGGCCCGGACATGGCCGAAGTTCAGGTAGCCGAAGTACGCTCCGGCCGCAAACAGCAGGGTGCCTAAGACTGCCCAGCCCGCTCGTTCTGTGGAGACGTAGAGCATCATCACAAAGAGGCCGAAGAAGAGCAGCGAGGTCCCCAGATCGCGTTGCCAGACCAGGATTGCCAGGCTGATCAGCCACATCACCAGAATCGGTCCGAGATCGCGAGCGCGTGGCAGGTCGATGCCGAGAATGCGATAGCCGGCCAGCGCAAGGACATCCCGCTTCTCGACCAGATAGGAGGCAAAAGCAATGGCGAGCAGGATCTTGGCCGCCTCAGCCGGCTGGAAACTGTAGGAGCCGATATGGATCCAGATCTGCGCGCCAAACTTCTCAGTCCCAAGACCAGGCACGAGCGGCAGCAGCAGCAACACGATGCCGGCGAGGCCGATGGTGTAGGTGAACCGCTGCAGCGGCCGGTGATCATTCAGCCATACCACCACAAGGATGAACAGGATGACCCCGATCGCTGTCCAGATCAGCTGCTGCCGGGCGCCGTTGAGCGGTGGATCGTTGATCAAGTCGATGCGGTGAATCATCACCAGGCCAAGACCGTTCAGCAAGATCACGCAGGGCAAGATCACAGGGTCCGCGTACGGGACCCGCCAGCGTACGGCGATGTGTGCCAAGGCCGCCATCCCAATGCAGATCCCGGCAACGTAGCTAAAGCTCGGTGAGATTTCACCGGTGACATTGACATCGACCACCGCGTACGCGCCAAGGGTCAGCCCCAACGCGAAGACGATCAGGGCTAACTCGACTCCGCGTCGCTTCCGGGGGACAACGGTGACGGGTGCAACCTCGCGCATCAGCAGCTCGGCTCCACCTGCCCGGTAGCGGGAGCGGAAGGACTCGGAGTTGGCGTGGCCGCGGGCTTCTTGCTCGACGCGGCACTTTGCTTCGATCCTGGTGTGGGGCTGGGCCGCGGCGACGTCGTCGGCTGTGGGGCGCACCGTTCCGCGGCCACGGTTAGCTCCGCGATTGTCGCCCGGGCCGAGTTCAGGCTTGGAACATCGATTCTGGCTTTGACCTGCTCCTGATAGAAGGGCGGCAGCTCATGGACTGATAGTTGCTGTACCTCATAAACCCGGGACAAGGACAGCCCGGGAAGGTTCTCTGACAATCCTTGGAAGATCGCAACCTTGTCGCGGTCAGCGCCGACGAAGTATTGCGTGCGGGTCCAGGCGTACGCCGTTCCTAACCCAGCGACGACGATCAGCACCAGTACGAGAAGTCCGATAAGCGGCCTTCGGAAGCGGCGCTGACGCGGCGCCTGCGGGTCATAACGTTCTTCATCGTCAGTCGGCGGGTGCTCCAGGTCGGCCAGCCGTGTGACGAGGGTGTTTTCGGTCTCGTCGTCCTCAGCAAGCTGGCGGCGCGGCGCACCGGAAGCCTGGACCTGATCTGAGGCGGCGCCGAGCACCACAACCTCGTCGCTGCCCCCGGATTCGACAACGTCGGCAACAATCACCGTGATGTTGTCAATTCCGCCCTCCCGAAGAGACTCAGCAACCAGGCGCTCTGCAGCTTGGTCAAGGTCAGGAATCTGCAGGGCCGCCGCGATGACGTCGTCATCGATCAAGCCGCAGACACCGTCGCTGCAGAACATCACCCGATCGCCGGCCTTGACCGACAGCATCGCGAGATCAGGGTCGTTGGTGGGCTGGCCGTTGAGTACCTTCAGTAGGAGCGAGCGGTGCGGATGTATCGCTGCTTCGGTTTCGCTGATCTTGCCGTCGTCGATCAGTGACTGCACCCAGGTGTGATCATGAGTGAGCCGTTCTAGACGACCGTCGCGGAACAGATAGGCACGGCTGTCTCCGATGTGTGCCAGGCCTAGCTCGACGCCGTCGAACATCGCGCCCGTGACCGTGGTGCCCATGCCTTCCAAAGAGACGTCGGACTCGATGAGCTCTGCGATTTTGGTATTGGCGTCGTGGATGGCGTGAGCTAGCACCTCGAGCATCTGCTCGCCATCGGTCGGCGCCTCAATTGTGCGAATGGTGTTGATCGCCACGGCAGAAGCAAGATCACCGGCTGCGGCACCGCCCATGCCGTCGGCAACGACGAGCAAGTGCGGGCTGGCAAAGCCGGAGTCCTGATTGTTCTTGCGGATCAGACCGACCTCTGAGTGCGCCACGTACTTCAGCTGGAGTGTCATGTGATCACGACTCCAACTTCAAGATTGTTTTGCCGATGCGTACGGTGTCGGCCATTGTGATGGTCGTCGGAGCCGTGATCCGCTGGCCGTTGACGTAGCTGCCGTTAGTGGAGCCGAGATCCTCGATATAGATCCCATCTGGTGTGCTCACCACCCGGGCATGGCGAGTGGACACGTAGTCGTCCTCCAAGATCAGCTGACAGTCCGCTCCGCGGCCGATCATGATCACGCCACTGGCGAGGTCGGCAGAGAGTCCGGCCTGATTGCCCTGGGAGATCATGAACACCCGAGGTTCGCCGCGCTGGCGCTTGGTCCTCCGCGGCGGCGCAGGCGGCGCCTCCAGCTCCTGCGGCTGCAATTGGTCGGAGGCTCGGACCGTCCTACCGAACAGGTCACTGCGAATCACCGAAACTGCGGAAAGGATGAACAGCCACAGGAGAGCCAGATAGACCACCTTGATGACCGTAAGTGCGATTTCCGACATCGCTGCTCATCGTCCAGCGGGAGCATGGACGAGCATTCGGGTCGACCCGATCTCGATTCGTGATCCCTCGTGCAGGGCGGCTTGTTGTACCCGCTGTCCATTCACCATGATCCCGTTGGTGGAACCAAGATCGACGATGTCGATGTTGACCTGAGGGCCCGCAGCGGATACCCGAATCTGGGCATGCCGTCGGGATATTCCGGGGTCATTGATTCGCAGGTCGGCGTCGCTGCCGCGACCGATCACCAGCCCCGGCGGTTGCAGCGGGTGCCGGGTGCCATTGACTTCGAGTACCAGCGGTGCTCGGCTGATGGCAGTTTCGCTTGCCCGGCCGGCGCGTGGAGTGATGCCGGCCACTGCCTGAGATGAAACGGTGAAACGGCCAGTAGGCAGGCTCGAGTCGAGCTCGTACTCAATCTTGATCGGGCCGCTGAACATGTAACCCATTTCGCGCGCGTGGTTGCGTAGCTCGGTCGCGAGCTCGGCGTTGAGAGTGCTGGCGTACGGCGCGAGTTTGTCGTGGTCGTGTTGAGAAAGCTGAACCGTGAAGTCGTTAGGAACAAGGCGCTTGTTGCGGGACATCAGCTTGGCCTCGGCATCAAGCTCGCGCTGCAGGCGCGCAGCAATCTCGACCGGCTGCACGTCGCCTTTGAACGCGCGCGCGAAGACGCCGCTGACGGCGCCCTCCACTTTCTTTTCAAAGCGCGCGAAGATGCCCATGTCCCTCCTTTCCCCGAGGTCAACCTAGATCGTATCCGGATAAGCTAGGGCGGCCTGCTACTCAGAGAATTGAGCTTGAACCGTTGGCAAGCGCGCAAAACTGACGCCTAAGCGACGGTTTGGTCGTGCTAGCCTTTCCCGGCTGGTTCGCACCAGTTGCGACCCGCGCGAGTGGCGGAACGGCAGACGCGCTGGCTTCAGGTGCCAGTGTCCGCAAGGACGTGGGGGTTCAAATCCCCCCTCGCGCACAGCTACAAGGTTTGGTCATGGATAGGCGCTGGCTGGGCATCCGAGTTGAGCTGATAGGCGGCCGCGGGGAGATACTTCATCCGCGACCCGGTCGACGCTTCGCCGTGCCGCCAGGTTGCACATTCAATGATCTCGGCCAGGCGATCGATCTCGCATTCGCGCGATGGGACCTGTCTCACCTTAGGCAGTTCGTCCTGGAAGACGGCACGCTCGCTGTAGACGACGAGATGGCGGACGAGCTCCGCGCCTCGGCATTTGGCGGCGGCACGATCCCGCGCACCGTCCTGTTGAGCGCGAAGGTCAGACCGCATCTGAAGATCGGCTCACCTTTTCGCTACATCTTCGATCTAGGCGACGACTGGACCCACTCCTGCACGGTGGAGGGGCATGTCGATCCGCTTGAGGTCCTTGGTGTCCTTCCCGACCGGCCAGTGGCGTACTGGGGCTGGGGCACACTCCCCGATCAGTATGGGCGACGTTGGGAGGCGGACGACGGCGTATCTGAGCCACCGGTAGGCGCTGACGAAGGGGATTCCCCTGGCTGGTGTGTGCCTAAGGCAGCGCCGCTGATTGACCTGAGAGAATTCTGGCGCGCGGTGGCCGGCGGTAAGGCGAGCGATGTCATCGATGCTGTTAGTGCGGTCGAGCTCGAGCCTGCTCTGCAGCAGGTTGGAGCCGGCCTGCTGAGAACGTATCGCACAGCGAAGGTAGCGGAACGGGGGCCACTGACGCCTGTGTTGATCTCCGTGTTACAGCGCTTACAGCGGCGAGGCTGGGAAGGTGACAACATTCTGGCAGCCGAAATGCTTGCGGAGATCCGCGATGAAAAACCGACGGGCAAGGCCCTTGTAGTTGATCTTGATGAGCTGAGCACCACCATGGCTGACCACAGCGACTATCCGGGCGGCGGCTACCTCAACACCGAGACGGGCGAGGTGATCCCAGCGGCGCTGACCGACGAATCTGCGGTTGGTGAAAACGCCGTTGTGGATGTGGACGACGACGAATGGCTACACCTCCTCGACGACAGCCGGGACGGTTGGCAAGACATGGCCGACTTCGCCGTTTCCGTAAAGGATCCGCGGATTCGCGCAACGCTCGAAGATGCAGTGAGTGGCAAGGGCGCGTTCACTCGCTTTAGGCGTGCGATTTACCAAGCCGATCTGGGTAATGAATGGCATTGCTTTGCTGACGACCGTCGCTGGGGTCGGGCACGACAGGATCTCGCCGACCGGGGGCTGCGACCCGCCTAGGCCGGCGCTATGTCTCGACTTCGCATCAGTTACGTGGTCTTGGCACCAGTTGCAACTGATGCCAAGTGCAACTGCCCGATGCCAAGTGGTAGAAATCGCAGCCGGTAGCGCGTCGTAGCAAGCAGAGTCACGGTGTCCAGCCAAGCCACGCCGCACCCGCATTCATTCCGCCCAGCCAAAAGGCGGCGGCAATCAACGGCAACGGCACCACCCACAGTGGCTTGCGTCTGATCCAAAGGCAGCCGAGCACGAAGAGTACGAGCCAGACGCCGATGAAGACTCCGACTGCCCAACCCGGCGCCATTAGCCCGGAGGCGAAAAAATAGGGCGCGAGCGCGAGCATTGCGACGAGGCCGAAGCCGCCAATGACGTACTTCGCGACCGTTTTGGCATCCCGCGGCATGGCGGCATCGTCCCACCTTCGCGCCCCGCTGTCAGGTGCGACTGACCGGGCTTGAGGTTGACCTTAGGTGATGGGAAAGTCTGAAAAAAGAGCCTTAACCTTCAGGAGATCCGACGACCACGCCCACCTTCCTCGTCACGGGTGCGACGAGCGGCCTTGGCGAGGCTATTGCGACTCAGCTCGCTGATCGCCGAGCGCGGGTCCTGCTTGGGGCACGCACGGCTGAGCGCGGCGACGCCGCAGCCAATCGAATCCGAAGTCAGGTGCCCGATGCTGATCTAGCAGTCGCGCCAGCAGACCTCTCACTGATGAGAGCGGTGAGGTCTCTGGCTTACCACGTGAAGGAAACGACGCCGCGTCTTGATGGCGTGATTCTCAATGCCGCGGAAGCGCGCAGCGACATTGTGCTCACCGAAGAGGGCATCGAGACCAACTTCGCAACGAACCATCTTTCCGGCTTTCTCCTGACGCACTTGCTGCTGCCGCTGCTGCAGTCCTCGGCGCCAGCCCGAGTGGTCGTGATCTCCTCGTCGGTGCACGCGCAGGTCAGAATGGTCGACCTAAACAGTGTGGTCACTGGCGCCCCACTGACACCGGACAGCTACCGAACCAGCAAGCTGCTGAATATCTTGTTCGTCCATGAATTGGCCAGACGCCTGCAAGGCAGACAGATTACGGCGAACGCTGCTGATCCCGGATTCGTTCGAACCAATCTCGGCCGGCATGCCACCGGCGGGCGCCACGTGCTGCTCACCCTCACCCGACCTATGCAAGTCAGTCCCGACCGAGCGGCTGCCACACCGGTGTATCTCGCCACGTCGGTCGATGTCGCCGATGCGACTGGCGGCTACTACGCAGGCGGGCAGCCTGCTGAAGTGAGTGAGCTGGCCAAGAATACGAAGCTGGCGCGGCGACTTTGGGCAGTGAGCGCGCAGGCTCTGGTG
>JBKPEY010000177.1:0-3720 GCA_046744405.1 Actinomycetota bacterium | reverse complement strand
AGGTCGATCGTTCCGGTAACGGAGTAGACCTCACTCACGCCGCTGAGCGAGGCAATCTCCTCAGCCACCTCGGGGATGCGGGCAACATCTGCATTGACGAAGACAATCGCAGTGAGCATGCCGGTCATCCTAGTGTTGCTGCCGGCCACCGCTCTCGGTCTGCGTTTGGAGTCCCAAGACCGCAAACGAAGGTGTCTGAGGATGAGCACGGGCTTCGGCTCCGTCCTGAGACGACCCAGCTGAGTCACCGAGAGCGTGGTGCACCAGTGCCTCATGGTCCAGTACGGCATGCAGCGGCCACATCCAGTCGCCGGTGATCTCGATCAAGCGGATACCCGGCTGCTCGAGCCAATCTGCGATCCGCTCCGTCTCCTCGATGCCGGCAGCCGGTAGCGGATCGGGCGGCTTCCGCACAGTCTCGGCGGTAGCTCGTACAGCACGGGCGACTGCTTGCGGCACGTCCCGAGGGGTCGCAATGCCCGCCGCGGCCAACCGACCGTAGCGGATGACATGTATCTCCCAATTGAGGTCAACTTTCCGCGCGGCAACGATCTCAGGGCAGGCCGCGAGGCTACGGATGCGGTGGAAGCGGGCCGCGGTTCGAGTCAGGGTCTCCAAACGCCGGCGAATGATCGAGGCCTCCTCAAACCGTTGCTGACTGATCAGTCTCCGCAGCTTCCCCTGAACGCCGAGTACTGCGGATCTGGCATCCACCGACAAGGCGGCGCGTACGGCCTCAACGATCTCGCTATAGGCGTCTCGGGAGATGGTGCCGTCACATGGCGACGCGCAGCGGCCCATACCAGCAAGAGCGCAGGCCGACATGGGCGCGGTGAGACTCAACCGCGGCGTGCACTGCCGGATTTGGAATCCGTCATAGATGGCGAGGGTGACGTCCTCGGCCGACTGCCGGCGCGAGAACGGACCGAAATATGTTGCCCCGTCATCGCGGACCACCCGAACCACCGACAACCGCGGGAAAGGTTCGTCGGTGATCTTGATCCACTGCGTGCGCTCCGGGAACTTCGACCGCCGGTTATAGCGGGGGGCGTAAGCGCCGATCAGCCGCAGTTCGGTTACATCGGCTTGTAACTGAGTGACACACGTGATTGCCTCGACTCCGGTGGCCAGACGGACCATTTCGTCGATCCGCGGCCGCTTTTCGGCGGCTGTGAAGTAGGTGCGTACTCGGGCTCGAACGTTCCGGGACTTCCCGATGTAGAGAATGTGGCGCTGCTCGTCGTGCTCTGCCACGAACAGATAAACCCCGGCGGAATCCGGCAGCTGTGCCGCCCACGTGCGCTTGGCGCGCCGTTGGGGGGAAACCTTGCGGCTGAACTCGCCAAGGTCCTCGAGGGTGTGTACGCCAAGATTGCCAACCCGTTCCAGCAGGCCATGGAACACCTCAACGGTGGCCTGAGCATCGGTTAGCGCACGATGATTCGGGGTGACGGCGGTATGGAAATGTCGCGCCAGCGTAGCCAGCCTGCAGTTGGAGACCTCATCCCGCAGCAAGATCTGTCGGGCCAGAGCCGCCGTGTCGAATACCGGCCAACGCGGGAATGGGTACTCACACGCCTCACAGGCGCGGCGTAGGAAGCTGACATCGAATCCAGCATTGTGCGCAACGATCACCGTTCCATGCGCGAACGCGAGGAATGCAGGCAGCACTTGGCGCAGCCTCGGTGCGCCGGCGACCATCTGATTGGTGATGCCCGTCAGGACTGCGATCAGCGGTGGGATATGGGCCCTCGGATTGACGAGGGTCTGGAACTCGCCCAGCACTTCGCCACCGCGCACCTTGACAGCCCCGATCTCGGTGATCATGTCGGTCTCCGCGCCGCCGGTGGTTTCAAGATCAACGATGCAGAAGGTCACTTGGGAAAGATGCGTCCCAAGATCATCAAAGGAGGCCTGCAGCGCCATGATCGCGACACTAGAGATCGACTCCGACACTAATTGGATTGCTCCGCTCGCTTAGCTCGCTGTGTCTGATGGCTCGCTACGCTCGCTGCGATGTTCGCTGGGTAGCCGCCGTCTTCGGCGAATCCGACGACACGACGGTTTTGCTGACGCTCTGCACAGTTAGCAACCTGTGCAGAGCGCATGCGGGCCAGGTAAACGTAGGTTTCAAGGACTGGGTGCCCGGGCGAGTGGTGAGTGTGTGTGTCGGGCCAGTTAGGGCCAGTTAGCAGCTAGGTGCGTCGAAGTTCTTATCTGCCTTTTTGAAGGCGTTGATGTTCTTTGGTGCGGCACGGTACTGCTTCAGCCAAGTGGCCTGTGCCTGTGATGGAGTGCCTTCTTCGTGCAATGCATTGCGGGCCATGAACGTTTGATGATTCTTCCAGTCCTTCATGCCCGCGGCTGTGGCCTTCAGAACCGGTTGCTGGGCGTTGCTCCGCGCATCGCATTTGGCTAGCGTCGCTGCTACCGCGGCCTCCGCACCTTTGACCTTCGCGCAGGAACCCTCAAGGTCCTCATACGTCGAGAGAGCGTCGTTATAACGCTTGAGATCAGCGGGACCCTTAAGCCTGGTTTTCTTGAACCGGCCCTTCATTTGGGTGACTGAGGTGTCGCCAGCGAAGTAATCCTTTTGCGCGTCCACATGTTCCGCCCAGTGCTCCACGCCGGTCTTGCCTTGCTTGAGCACCGCATCTGCCGCCTTGACCTTCTCCTGACAGGCCTGGAGGGCTTGGGCCGCTGCAGCGTTGACGGGTTTGCTCGAAGACGCCGATACCGACGGCGAGGGGCTCGACTCTGCGGTGGTCGGAGATTGCGCCTCGGTTGTCGCGCTGGATTCGGGTTGTGGGCCCGCCGTCGTTGCGTCAGGCCAGAACTTCACTGCTGCGGCTGAACCACCGACCAGGAGGGCTGCAGCAATTACCAGCGGAATAATTACGCGTGCTGGCCGGACTTTCGCCCGTCGTGCTTGTACCACATTTCCCCCAAGAGACTCCCCTAGAGGTTCTAACCTACTTGAAGATGCACTTCGGGGTGAACCGCGCGCTAGACCGCGAGATGGTTAACCGCGGCACAAGATCTCGGCGTGGAGGATCGAAAACCAGACGTCGGCAAGCCGCCCCACTCCAGCCAGCCTTCGGCCAACTGTGCTAGCTCGGTGAGGTCTGTCAGGTCGTGCTCGACGGCCTGCTGACCGAAATCGGATTGGCTCAACCGCGCCGCCCAGGTCTCAGACCACCAGGCGACATCTGCAGAGGTCGCGAAGCACCAGGCGCTGGCCGATGCTTCGACGTCGCTGAAACCAGCCGCACGCGCCCAGCTCAGCAGGCGGCGTCCGGCGTCAGGCTCGCCTCCGTTCAGCCGAGCAACCTGACGATACAGCTCGAGCCACCTTGTCAACGCTGGGCTCGATGGGTGCCAAATCATGGCTGCGTAGTCGGCATCTCGTGCAGCGACCAGGCCGCCCGGAACGCACACCCGACCCATCTCGCGCAGGGCCGCAGAGGGGTCTCTGAGGTGCTGCAGTATCTGATGAGCGTGAACCACTTCGAACGACGCGTCGGGAAACTGCAGGTGGTAGACGTCTCCCACGGACACGCTGAGATTTTCAACACCCTGCTCAGCAGCCAACGTTCGGGTTGCTGAAACCGCGGTTGGCGCGGAGTCAATGCCGACAACCGAGCCATCAGTCAACCGTTCGGCGAAATCGACGGTAATCGTCCCCGGACCGACGCCCACATCCAGAAGCCGGTCTGCAGG
>JBKPEY010000203.1:0-1797 GCA_046744405.1 Actinomycetota bacterium | reverse complement strand
TTGCGAGAAGCCAGCGCAGGGTGGGTTTTCCTGCCCGCAGCATGCACCGATGCTACGACCGCGGTGCACCCTGGCTGATTGCCGAGCGGTTCGGCATGATCAACACAGCGATTGCCAGCAGCACCCCGACGACTCCAGCGGCCAGGAAGACCTTGTGCAAGGCGGGCTCGAGGATGCTGACCGGAATCGCGCTAGCTGTCGAGGAGACCTGCCCACCGATGCGCCGGCTCAGCGAAGCATTGGCGATCGCGCCGAAGACGGCGATGCCGATTGCGCTCCCCATCGATCTGGCGAACACGTTGGTGCCGGTGACGACGCCGCGGCGTTCCCAGTCCACGGCCGACTGTGCGGCGATCAAAGTTGGGCTGGCCACCAGTCCGAGCCCGAGGCCGATCACAAAGCAGGTTGATGCTACTTGCCAGACAGAGCTATCCACTGACAACAGGTCGAGCAAGGCAGCACCGATCGTGATCACAACTGCGCCGATCAACGCCGTGCGCCGAAAACCGATTCTGAGATAGATCCGGCCGGCTATCGACGCGGCCAACGGCCAGCCGAGCGTGAGGGCAGCCAACGCGAAACCCGCCACCAGCGCACTGGTATGCAGCACGCCCTGGGCGTACAGCGGGATGAAAGATGTGAGACCGATCAACATCACGCCAACTCCGAGCCCAGCCAGATTGGTCGAATTGAGCAGCCGGCTACGGAAGAGCCAGCCAGGAAGGATGGGCTCGGCCGCCCGTCGTTCGACAAACCCGAAGACGATCATGAGAGCGACGCCGACGGTGAGAATCGCGATGCTGGGCAGCGATGTCCACGACCACAGAACCCCGCCCTCGAGTAGCCCAAGAACGACCAGCGAGGCGCCCACACCCAACAGTGCCGAGCCGGCTACGTCGATGCGGTGCTGCTTACGAACCACCTGCTCGTGGAATCTGCGACCCAGCCACCACGCCGCGAGCGCACCCAAGGGAATGTTGACGAAAAATATCCAGCGCCAGTTGAGGAAGTCCACAAATAACCCGCCGAGCGTCGGGCCGACGACAGCAGACATCGCCCAGACGCTGGCGACATATCCCTGCACTCGAGCACGTTCGGCGACTGAATAGATGTCACCGATGATGGTCATCGAGGTCGGCATTATGGCGCCGGCTCCGAGCCCCTGGAGCGCTCGGAAGGCGATCAGGGCAGGCATGCTCCAGGAAATCCCGCACAGGATGGAGCCGGTGACGAAAAGCCCAATGCCGACGAGCATGATCGGCTTGCGTCCCATGAGGTCGGTGAACTTGGCGAAAATCGGCACCGACACCGCCTGGGCGAGCAGGTAGACCGAGAACAGCCAGGGGAACTGCGAGAAACCACCAAGATCATTAACGATCGAGGGCACGGCAGTAGCCAGGATCGTCGCATCGATCGCGATGAGGCCGACGCTCAACATGACCGAGAGCAGGATCGGACCGCGTTCGGAGCGGAGACCGACGGAGGCGCGCGAGATCGTCTGCTGCTCAGTCGGCTGTGCCACGTTGTTTCCTAACTCGGTGTCCGGCTCGGGCATTCCCGCGGCGTCCAATAGCTGGACGCCTGATACACCTCGCCAGCTGTATAGGCGCGAACGTAGGGGACTGTTTGCACTCCCATGGGGAGAGTGCTAAAAAAGGATTAGCACTCTCCGCCCGAGAGTGCCACCTCTTCCGGCCGGTGAGGCTCCCATGGGCCGTCCGTCGCGGGCACCGTAGGAAGATCCGTCAATCACTCAACAGGACTAGCGGAGAACATGCCCAAACTAATTCAGTTCAA
>JBKPEY010000390.1:0-3058 GCA_046744405.1 Actinomycetota bacterium | reverse complement strand
CCGGAGCCACACAGCAAGATTCCCGGATGATCAGTGGCTACGCCCCAGCGCTGTGCGGGTGTGGTCGCCGGTGCATCGTCTGCTAACCACGGCCACGCCAGGTCACCGTGGAAAATGTTGCCGCCAGGCATGCCAAGCTCGGCTTCGATATCCAGCGGCGTCATGACCTCAAGACACGGTTCGCCATGACGGTCGAGAGCCAGGCACGGCTCCAGTGGTTCAGCAAGCACCGACTGAAGCGAGCGCAGCGCCGCCGCCTTGGCTCGTTCCTTCGAGCCTTCTGGATCGGCTGTGAAGAGATCGACCGGCGTATGCATCCCGAAAAGGGTCAGGGTGTGATAGCCGGCAGCTCGTAGCTCCGGATCCAGGATCGAGCCATCGGTCAGTGTGTGGCAATAGACCTCACACGGCATTGGATCCGGAATCTGACCGGTCGAGGCCTCCTCGTACGCCTGCTGCAGCCGGCTATAGCCCTGGCCGAGGTGCAGCGTTCCGGCGAAGCCGACTGCCGGGTCAATCCCAGAACGGAATTGGGGGAGTCGGCGCAGCACAATGTTGATCTTGGTTTGACTGCCGATCGGGGGCTCGTACGGCCTTCCTAGCAGTCGCTGAAGGGTCGCCGGCGCACAGTTCACCAAGATCGTCTCCGCGGTGATCAATTGCCCGCTGGCTAGTCGTACGGTCCCTCCGCCCTCAGCAAGGGGCTCAAGGCCGTCCACTCGGCAGCTCGTTTGAATGGAAACGTTCGCGGCCTGGGCTGCCCGTATCAGTTCGGCCGTGACCGCGCCCATACCACCGACCGGTACCTTCCACTCCCCGTTGCCGTTGCCGATCACGTGGTAGAGAAAACAGCGGTTCTGTCGCAATGAGGGATCATGCGCCCGGCTGAAGGTGCCGATCAAAGCATCGGTCAGCACCAAGCCACGTACGGTGTCGTCGCTGAAGGTCGACTCCACGAGTTCGCCGAGCGGTCTGGCAACCACCGACGCCCAAAGCCAAGGGTCAAGGCGGGATCGCAACTCATCGACATGCGGGAGGGGCTGAGTCAACGTAGGTTCGATCACCGCAGCCAGCTCATGCAGGTTGTCCTGGAACGCCGCCCATGCTTGGTATTCGCGATCATTGCCTGTCAGTGCGCGGAATGAGTCGCGGGTCAGTCGTCCTTCCTGGCGCTCGATCAGCAGGCCGCTCCCATCGAGGGGTGTGTAAGAGCGGACCGGACGGGTGCGCAACTCCAACCGGAGCTGCAATTCGTCGATGATCAAGCTCGGCAGCAACGAAACCAGATATGAGAATCGGGAGAGCCGGGCCGCGACTCCGGTGAACACGTCTGCGCTGGCCACAGCACCGCCGAGTTCTGCACGCGCCTCGAGAACACGTACCTGACGGCCTGCGCGCGCGAGATAGGTAGCTGCAACCAGACCGTTGTGGCCGCCGCCGATGACGACTATCTCCGAGTGGTTCTGCGTCATCAACTCCCGTTGCTGCATCGGGCGACGTTAGCTGGTCCTGGGTGCCTATGCGTCCTGGACACGCAGTCGGTTACGCGCATGCAATCTGCGGACTCTGGCAAGTCGTTGCCGCCTTAGCTTGTTGATCTCTGGATGGATAAGCGGGGCCAGCTCATGTCCCAACGCCAGCCGCAGAATGTGATCGGCAAGCGCGGGGTTCCTCGCCAGGACGGGTCCGTGAGGATAGGTGCCGATCACAGTGCCGGCGACTGCACCCTCAGTGCCGTCATTGCAGTTGCCAACCCCGATTTCCACCGTCGCAAGTGGCTTGACGCCCCGACCAAGACGGGTGTAGCCGCCATGGTTTTCAAAGCCGGTCAGCCACTGATCATTGCCGTCTCTGCCGTTCCACCGGCTGATGATCTCGCCGACGGCGCGTACCGGCCCGCGTGTGGTTGTGACATCGAGCAGTCCTAGCCCAGAGATCACCTCATCCTGATATCCGACTGTGAAACTGTTGCCGACGATCTGGTAGCCGGCGCAGACTGCCAGAACCACCGCGCCACGGTCGACGGCTCGATGGAGTCCACCATCGGCCTTGAGTGCCCGAACGGCTGAGACCTGAGCTGCGTCCTCCCCACCACCAAGGAGATAGACATGACCGGTGTCCGGCAAGGCGTTACCCGGCTCGACAGTGGTCAGCACCGGCTCATATCCGCGCCAGGCCAGGCGTTTCATCAGCACGGTGGCATTGCCACGGTCCCCGTACAGGCCCAGCAGTGACTGATAGATCAAAACCACTTCCACTCGGTTGTTCATCACACCCTGCCCATCTTGCGGAGCCGCTGGAACGGGGTGTACGTCGCGATCACGTCGATTGGCTCTGGGTGTCTGTCGAGCGCTTCGGCTAGATCAGGTATGCAGTGGTAATCCACTTCGGCGTAGCTCAGGCGTACGGCAAGGTCTTGAGCCCGGCGCCCGGTTGCGATGACCGAGCGTCCGGCCAGCCGCTCGTAGTCGACATCCCACAACCAGGACACATCCCGGCCGTCGGCCGCCGCGGAGTCGATCGCCAGTACAACGGTTTGGCTTTGCGCCAACGGCAATGCTTCGGCCCACCCGGCAGGATTCTTGGCCAGCAGCAGCCGGGCGGTCGTGGTTCCGAATCGCGCCGTAGCAAAACGGCCGGCAGGGGAGGTGACTCGACGCATACCGGTGAGTGCAGTTCGTGGTTCCACGCCCATCAGTTCCGCAGCGGCGAGTGCGCACGCGGCATTGCTGATGTTGAAGACTCCGGGCAGGCTCAGCTGAGGATCCCAGACCTGCTGGGTGCGGTCGACGATCGTGCCGCTCTCCACGCGGTAGTCGCCCTTTGGGCGAACCAGTTCACAAGCTGTGCAGTACCAGTCGGCATCTGAACCTGATCTTGGATCGGGCTGAACGCGGATAAGGCTGGCGTCACATTCGGGGCAGAGCGAGGAATCTTGGGTCCAGGTCGTAGACGTATCGACCCAGACGACTTCTCTGGCCGCCAACGCTGCCCAGACAACCAGCGGCTCGTCGGCGTTGGCGACCACGACGGGACCGTTTCTCCCAGCCTCTTGGAG
>JBKPEY010000339.1:0-4814 GCA_046744405.1 Actinomycetota bacterium | reverse complement strand
CGGGCACCCGACCGCCGGCTGGATGAGCCCGGGGCGAGTGCCGGACGCCGGATGACTGAGGTCCGGACGTAACCCGCGGAGGCACTAGACCTTAGCGGTGAGGAAGTTCAGCACGCTGGTGAAGAACGGCCGACCGTCTTGGGTTGGCCCGGTCAGGAAATCGACGTTGTGCTCTGGATGCGGCATGAGGCCAACCACATTTCCACGTGAATTGCAGATGCCGGCGATGTCGTGGAAGGAGCCGTTGGGATTGCCATTGACGTAGCGGAAGATCACCCGGCCCTCGCCCTCCAAGCGTCGCAACGTCTCCTCGTCGGCGACGTAACCGCCCTCGCCGTTCTTCAGCACGATGCTGATGATCTGTCCGACAGTGAAGTCTGATGTCCACGTGGTGTCGACCGACTCGACTTGGAGATCTTGGTCTTTGCAGACGAACACGCGGACGTCGTTTCGGATCAGCGCACCTGGTAGCAGGTGCGCCTCGCAGAGGATCTGGAATCCGTTGCAGATGCCGAGTATGGGCATGCCGGCTTCGGCGGCTTTGATCACCTCGGCCATGACGGGGGCGAATCGAGAGATCGCGCCGCAGCGCAGGTAGTCCCCATAGGAAAACCCGCCTGGCAGAATCACTGCTTCTACGCCGTCGAGACTGTCAGTGCCGTGCCACAGCGACACGGGTTCGCCACCGCTGAGCCGGATGGCGCGTAGCGCATCCTGATCGTCGAGGGAACCGGGGAAGGTGACGACGCCGATCTTTGGGGCCATCAGCCCGCCTGGGTAGCGGCCAACTCGGCCTGCTCGGTGGGTTCGTCTTGGTCGGATTGCTCGGCTGGTTCGATCTGGTCGTCATCGGGCTCATCGTCATCGGGCGATTCTGGTGGCGCCTCGACTCGTACGTCGAAAGTTTCGATGACAGTGTTCGCGAGCAACGTCTCAGCGGCCCGGCGTACTTCCTCCAGCCGGTCTTCTGTGACCTCACCCTCGAGTTCGATCTCAAACCGCTTGCCTTGGCGTACGGACATGCCGGCAAAACCCAGCCGGGCGAGCGCCCCGGTGACTGCCTTGCCCTGTGGGTCCAGGATCTCCGGCTTCGGCATAACGTCGACAACCACTCGAGCCATGGCGGGGAGTCTAACCCGCCTGCGCGAAGGGCTCGCCAAAATCACGCCAGATCGCGGCGTACGACCGACAGCAACCCCGCGAGCGCGGGCAGTAGGCACCACGCCACAAGGATCATGCCAGCCAACCACCACGGGCTCGGATGTTGGGCGGCGAACAGGACCGGTGAGGTGATCTCCAGCATGGCGTTGGTCGCCCCGCTGGGCATCACATTGAGCAGTTGATCCTCTCGCTTCAAAAAGAGCACCAAAGAAACGATTGGCTCGACTAAGAAGCCAAGAATGACTCCCAGCACCAACGCGATCAACATGTTCTTGATCAAGATTCCAAGGCCCATTCCGATCATGGTCCAGAGCGCAATCGAGCAGACGCCGAGAATGATCGAGCGCAAAGTATCAGGCTGGTCGAGCAGGAACGATCCGTTGTTTGCCAGCACGAAAGGGATCGCCACCAGCATGCCAGCGGCAACGCTGGTAATGCCGCAGATGACGCCGAAGATCAACAAGGCACCAGCCTTGCCGAGCAGCATGCGAACCCGGCGAGGGGTGGCGAGGTGGCTCCAGGCGAGCGTGCCGTACCGGTACTCGCTGCCGATTGACACGATGCCGACCACCATGGCCAGGATCCGGGACAGCACATTGCCGCCGTTGTAGATGCTGCGGATGATCCCCGGATCGGTGAAGGGTGAGCGAATGACTCCGTCCTTGCTCTGTAGCAGCGCAACGCTCGCGGGTAGCGCCGCGTAACCCGCGCTGAGCACAAAAATGCAGATCAGTACGCTCCACCACAGCTTGGTGGTGGTAATCCTCCGCAGCTCCGCACGCAGAGCACCGCTCATCTGGAACGGTCGAGCATGGAGAAGAACTCCTGCTCGAGATCGCGCCTTTCGGTGATCAGTTCATCGACCACAATTCCAGAGCTGAACAAAACCGACTCGACCTGGCTCAGGTTGTGAGTCGGGATGCGCAGGAAGGCACCGCGCTCGTCGGCGGCGACCTGGACGTCGGCGCCGAGTGCGGCGAGCGCGCGGACGGCGGCTTGCGTATCAGAGACGCGGGCACGCGTCGTGCCCTCGCCGAGGTTGAGCCCTGACATCGGCATTTGGGCCAGCAGCCGACCTCTGTTGATCACCACGATGTCGTCCGCGCTGGCCTCGATCTCCTTCAGCACGTGCGAGGAGATCAAGACCGCGCGACCGGTGGCCGCGAAACCGCGCAGAAAGCTGCGTAGCCAGCGGATTCCTTCGGGGTCCAGACCATTGGCCGGCTCGTCCAAGATCAAGTAATCCGGCTTGCCGAGCATCGCCGCGGCCAGCGCGAGTCGCTGCCGCATGCCCGTGGAGTACTCCCCGACTGGTCGCCGGGCGACATCGCCCAACCGAACCTCGTCGAGCAGCCAGTCGATCCTTCGATCACTCGCATCCGCCGTGGCAGCGAGTACACGAAGGTGATTGCGGCCGCTGCGAGCGGGGTGGAAGCTGGCGTCGAGTACGCAGCCAACCGTCCGCTGTGGATGTTGGAGGTCGGCATATGCGAGGTCGCCAAAGGTCGCCCGACCGGTAGTTGGGCTGGTCAGGCCAACGAGGATTCGCATCGTGGTTGTCTTGCCTGCGCCATTGGGCCCAAGGAATCCAGTCACCCGTCCTGGCTGCACGACGAAGCTCAGGTCGCGAACCGCCAGCGTCCCGTTGTAGCTCTTGACCAATCTGTCAACAATGATCGGCGGCACTTCGCGAGTGATCGCCCGTCGCGAACCATGAGTACGGCGTACTGCGGCTGGAGCGATGCGTTGATCGGTCGGTTGCGGCAGCCGTCGCGCCGGGTGATCAGCCGATTGAGCGCCAACGGCTGCTCGCCTCGCCACAGGTCCGCCGGCGGGTGCAGGCATAGGTTGTGGAGCCCGAGCAACCGCGTCGGGTGTCGGAGGCCGCGAGACCAGTGCTGGCGGTGGAGATGACGGTGGCTGAGCCGCTGGGCGGGGCGATGGCGACGGCGCCGGAAGCACAGGGGGTGACCCCGGCAGGACTCCGCGCGAGACACGAGATGACGCCGGTGGCACTGCATGCGACTCTCGAGGCGGCGGCAGTGCGCGCGACGCTGGAGGCGACGATGGGGGCCGCAGCGGAGCCGAATGTGGTTGGACCGGAATCGCATCGTCAGCGCGAGGTGCGTAGGGCTTGATTGTTTCCGGGAGGGGATCAATTCCGCGCCTGCCGATCCCTGCCTCCGTCGCCGTCGACTTCTCCTCGTCGGCGTCAGGAGTCAGCGGCTCGGCAAACGACGCTCGGCGTGGCCGCGGTGAAGGATCGGCCTGGTTCGTTTCGGGCGGGATTGTCGCAGGTGGCTCCAGAAGACGCTCGGCCAGTGCCGGACGCGTAAGGAGCTGATCGCCTTGATCAGCTGGAGTGAAGCCAAGCGACCGTCTTGCAACGTAGGGCTCAATGTCATCAGGGTCGTAAGAATCAGGGTCGTAAGAAACAGCTCGCCGGGGGAAGTCCACCGGCATAGTCTGTCAGCGATCAGCGTCTGCCGTGGCACGACCGCGCACTGTGTCGAACATCACGTTTCAACCCCGCATTCTCATCCGGGAAGCCATGTCTTCAGCCCTGAGCATGACCCGGACCAGACCAGCAGATTGGTGGTTGAGCTCGCGTTGATGACGCAAAGTAGAAGGAACTCGAAGTTCTCACAGAGTCCAGGAAGGACACTTTGACATGACGCTCTACCGCCCTCGTGACGACCGGATGATCGCGGGCGTGTGCTCTGGAATCGCTCGCCGATTCAATCTCGATTCCGCAATCGTCCGCATTCTCTTCGTGGCCAGCTTGTTCCTCCCCGGCCCGCAGATCCTGATCTACCTCGTCGCCTGGCTGCTGATGCCGGACGAGAGCTCGATCGTCACCTAATCCCCCACCGCTGAAGGGCCCTCGCTCAGTCGAAGTGAGGGCCCTTCGGCGTTGAGTGGGCTCGATCATGTCGGCAACACGCCGTCAAGGTCCGCACGATATCCTCAATCGCCGGTTCTTCAAGCGTCAGATCGATCACTTCGGTCTTCGCACTCACCTCAGCCAGGACACGAGCTGCGGTGGTCTGCTGCGGGCTGAAGGCAAGCCGCTGCCGCTGGCCGTTCAGTTCGCTGCCGATATGGGTCGCGGTCGGCACATGGAGGTCCGCGCTCGGTTCAGGCAGGTAGACGACGAGTACCCGCTGCAGCGCCACCCGTGCGGCGAGATTTGCCAGCGTGCCGTCGAAGGCCAGGCGGCCGTGGTCGACCACCAACACTCGCTCGCAGAGCCGCTCGATGTCCCCCATGTCGTGAGTGGTCAGCAGCAGCGTGGTGCCGAACTCGGCGCGCTCAGCGAGCAGGAAGTGCCGCAGCCGCTCCTTGCTGATCATGTCCAGCCCGATGGTCGGCTCGTCCAGGACGAGCAGTCGCGGCCGGTGGACCAGGGCCGCTGCCACCTCGCCTCGCATCCGTTCGCCGAGCGAGAGCTGGCGTACTGGAATTTCGAGCAGCCGGGTGAGACCCAGCCGGTCAACCAGCTCCTCGGTTCTGGTTGCGGCGTCGAGAGTAGGCATCCGGTGGATCGCAGCCAGAATGCGAAAGGAGTCCCGCAGCGGAAGGTCCCACCACAGCTGGCTGCGCTGCCCGAACACCACTCCGATCTCACGAGCGAGCAGGCGCCGCTGCGGAAC
>JBKPEY010000528.1:0-1801 GCA_046744405.1 Actinomycetota bacterium | reverse complement strand
TGCGGCGAATGCCGGTCTTGCCTAGATCTCGCCCGGAACGGGCCCGGCAGCATCGACGTGATCGAGATCGACGCGGCCAGCCACGGCGGCGTTGATGACGCCCGCGACCTTCGCGAGCGGGCCTTCTTCGCCCCGGTCAGTAGCCGCTTCAAGATCTACATCGTCGACGAAGCCCACATGGTGACCACCGCCGGCTTCAATGCGTTGCTCAAGCTCGTCGAGGAACCCCCGCCGCACGTCAAGTTCGTCTTTGCCACCACTGAGCCGGACAAGGTCATCTCGACCATCCGCTCGCGTACCCACCACTACCCGTTCCGGCTGGTGCCGCCGCGGCTGCTTACCGAATATCTGGCCAAACTCTGTGATGCGGAAGGAATTGCGGTCGAACCGGCCGTGCTGCCGTTGGTGGTACGCGCGGGTGGCGGCTCGGTCCGCGACTCGCTGTCGGTGCTTGATCAACTTCTGGGCGGTGCCGATGAATCGGGGGTGTCCTATCGGCAGGCAGCTGCCCTGCTGGGATATACACCGGACTCGCTGCTCGATGAATTTGTCGATGCCTTCGCCGCCGGTGACGCTGGCGGAGTTTTTGCCTGTGTTGACAAGGTGATCGAGGTAGGCCAGGACCCGCGGCGCTTTGCTGAGGACCTGCTGCGCCGGCTACGGGACCTGGTTATCGTCGCCGCAGTACCGGATGCGCTGACCTCTGGGCTCGTCGATGTAGCTCCGGATCAGGCAGAGCGCCTAGCTTCCCAGGCCGCGGCTCTCGGCGCCGGTGAGCTGACACGGGCCGCGGAGGTGATCGCTACCGGGCTTACAGACATGCGGGGCACTACCGCCCCCCGACTTCACCTGGAGCTGATGTGTGCCCGCGTGCTGCTGCCTGGCACCGACGTCGTTGACCGCGGTATTCATGCGCGCCTCGATCGTTTGGAGCGCCGCCTTGGCGTAACGGGTTCAGTCAAGTCTGCCCCACCCAAGCCCCAGACCCAGCCAGAGCAGCATCAGCCGGCACACAACGCGCCAGCTGGCAGCGTAACTTCACCGTCCCCGGTGCCAGAGACCAAATCCTCCCAACCTCCGCAGCCACCACCCCAACCGCCTCCGGATGAGTCTCAGAAGCAAGAAGCCCAAGGTCATGGTTTGACGGTCACTGACATACGTCGGCTCTGGCCGGAGGTACTCGAAGAGGTCAAGGGCAAGCGCCGCTTCACCTGGATCCTGCTGAGCCAGAACGCCCAGGTAGCCGAACTCCGCAATGGCATGTTGCTCTTGGCCATGTCTAATGCCGGTGCCAGGGACAGCTTCGCCCGCGGCGGCAACGAGGACGTCTTGCGCGAGGCAATGGTCGTCGTGATGGGTGCCGACTTCGGGATCGAGACGATGGTGGATCCGAGCGCCGCTCCGAATGCCCCAGCTTCGAATGCTCCAGCAGTCAATGTTCCAGTGCCGCATACTCAGTCGCCAGCGACGCAGCCCCGCGCCCCGACCCGCCCAACACCTGACTCGGCCAAGGTTCGCGCCACGAACGGGGCCCGCCATGACCACGCCGAGGATCCAGACTCGGTGGCGAGCCGCGACGACAGAGACCTTGAGGAGGACCCGGAGTCGCAGACCGAGCTGTTAGCGCGCCATCTCGGCGCGGAGATCATCGCCGAGGAGGATCACGGCGCATAGGCTGGGCGCGCGAGAACCTCCACCCCGAAAGGCCCGCGATGATTCCCGAAGGCGATATGTCCGGATTGCTGGCCCAGGCTCAGGCGATGCAGGAGCAGCTGCTCAACGCACAGCAGGAGCTGGCCGA
>JBKPEY010000108.1:0-2254 GCA_046744405.1 Actinomycetota bacterium | reverse complement strand
CTACATGAACGTATATACGGCCGTAGATGGCCGCATTGTCGTCAAATACTCGGGGAACCAGGATTACGACTTCTATCAACTCCGGTGGTCACGGCCCGGCTGCGCAGAAAGTCAGTCGAGGGTTCGCGGGACTGGTTCGAGTGGAAGTTGGTGGGCGCTGAATAACGCATGGGAGAACACTCCATATACGTTCAAGGTGCAAGCTTGCTACAGCGGTGTCTTTGGTTCGGATTGCACGTATTGGAAAACTGAGACGTACGTCAAATAAAACCCAAACGGTGCACACGACAAATGCAGGTGGTTGTCAATGACGGATCCGCATCAGGCGTACCGGGCGATGTGTCCGACGACACCGCGCCCACGGGTGCGTTGGCAGCGCCGATCCGCGATCGGCGGGACATCGAACGCCACAAGAAATGATTTGACAACAGGTGTATCAGAACCATTCCCCCGCTCTCCGGGTTAGTGAAGTATGAACACCACCAACAGCTGATCGTGTCGAGGCGCTGATCAGGACTGACAGCCGAGCCGTCTGGGAGCAGGGCCAGCTATGCGTGACGATCCATCCGTCGTAGCGCTGGTTATCCGTGCAACGGCGGGTGACCAGGTTGCGTGGGATGAGATCGTCGAGCGTTACGCGCCCTTGGTCTATGGAATCTGCACCAGATACCGGCTGAGCCGTCATGACATCGAGGACGTCGGGCAAACCGTCTGGCTGCTGCTCGTCGAGCACCTTGACAAGCTGCGTGAGCCGGCCGCGCTGCCCGGGTGGCTGGCGACGACGACTGCGCGTGAGTGCCTGCGCGTGGTGGCGGCGGCAAATAAAACAGAACTGCGTAGGAACGAGCGGGACGAGTCAACGTGGTTCGTCGACGACAAGGCGATTGACGAGGAAATCTTGATGGCTGAACGGAACGCCGGCCTGCGTGCCGGTTTTGCCGAACTTCCGGCGCGCTGTCAGCAGCTGCTGTCCATGCTGATCAGCGACCCACCTTCTTCCTACACCAGTATTCATGACGCCCTCGGAATCCCGGTTGGGAGCATCGGCCCCCAGCGGGCCCGCTGCCTGGACCGCCTGCGTAGATCGAATGCGTTCCTCGCTCTTGGCGAGAATGAGACCGCAGGCAAGGTCCTGGGGAGGTAATCAGGTGCGAGACAACAGGGACGATGAGGAATCGTTCGCGGCCCTCCGCGACGATGACAGGCTCTTGGCCGCTCTCGGCGAGGCGCTGAGTGCACGCGAGGCCGTCCCTAGCTGGTTCGTAGAAACCGGAAAGAATTCGTACGCCTGGCATAACGTCGACGCTGAGCTCGCGCAGCTCACCTACGACTCGTACAGCGACCAGCGCATGGCCGCCGCCACGCGGTCGGAGACGGCGGATATTCGGGCCCTGACTTTCACCTCGGCACACATGTCGATCGAACTGGAGGTCACCGAAGGCAGCTTGCTCGGCCAGATCATCCCGCCACGCGTCGGAACGCTTGAGGTTCTTACTGCAGCCGGCACGATCATGACGACAACAGTGGACGAGATCGGCTGTTTCGCAGTGGATCCCAGACCGGACAACTCATTCCGACTGCGCTGCCGCACGCCGGATGGCACCGATGTACTGACTGGATGGATCACCTTGTGAGAACCAACGGGTGAACATACACCACTGATGAGTAACGCTCGGTGATTCCGTCCATGTGCAGACGGCGGGGGCCAATTATCCCGAGCCAAGACAGATAAAGGACAACCCCGTCGCGGCAGTCACTGGGTCGGCTTCGAATTGGTGGCACGAATCGCGCAGCGCTTCAGCCATGCTTGCGCCGCTGCGCAACTGTCTGTGAAGAGCAACCATCAGCGGCACCACAGCAGCGTCGTTCACGGGCACAACGCTTGCAACGATCGAAACCGTACCCAGAGGGATCAGCGAGTTAGCCAGCCCTAGGACTTCGTCGGCACCCGTAGGTTGACCAACACCGGAGTCGCAGCTTGACAGCACCAGCTGGCGTGGACCTCGACGCAACTGCTCCAGGTCATAGACGGTTAGCGGACCGTCGTCGAGGCGCAGGGCGGAGAACAGCGGGCTGTCGGCGCGAAAAGTCCCGTGAGCGGCAATGTGCACCAGCCGGGCGCCGTCGATCGCTTCGAGAACTCGCGCTGCAGTAGCAGCGCCATCGCCAAGCACGACAGGTTCCATGTCACCGGCGTAATCGATCGCAAGTTGAGGGAGCTCGGCCCCCTCGGAGGCCAAGCCGGGCCCACGGA
>JBKPEY010000068.1:0-1268 GCA_046744405.1 Actinomycetota bacterium | reverse complement strand
CGAGCCTCGCGAACATGCCGCCAGGCCCGGACGTACAAGGCGAGCAGTACCATCAGGCTGCCGAGATAGCAGGCGGCGAAGGGCACAGCTGACTTCCCGATGGCGTCGGAGGCGCTCGCCGCGCAGCCCGCGATCGTACCTGTGGCAGCCAGCTTCGCGATCCTAAAGACAATGTCGTCGGTGTCGAAGCGGTTCGCGTAAAGGGTGAATCCCACCCAGGAGAACCACATGGCCAAGAACAAGCCCGTCATGACCGCGAAACCGTGCCAAGTCAAGTCTTGGGAGAAAGCCTTGGCCAATTCCATAACGACCAGCACGTAGGCCAGGTCGAAGAACAGTTCGAGTCGACTGGCGGTACCTTCGCGCCCAAGGTGCAATCGAGGCGGCCGAATCAGAGAGGATTCGCCTCGGGACGGCTGATCAGCTTCGCTCACGCCGAAGCTGTACCCCCATCGCACATGCGGGACACAGGCTTAATGCTCGGGGCGTGATCACGATTCACTAGTTTGAACGTAGGTAGGAGGCGGCGTTGGGGGAGGCATGAGTGACATTCGGATCGGGACGTCGGGATGGAGCTATGACCACTGGAACACCGTCTTGTACGAGCCCTCGCTGCCGCCCAATGACCGGCTTCGCCGCTACACACAGGAGTTCGACACGGTCGAGCTGAACGCGAGCTTCTACCGCTGGCCACGGCAGCAGACGTTCCGAGGATGGCGACATCGGCTACCGCCAGGATTCCGGATGAGTGTGAAGGCACCCCGCGGTCTCAGCCACGGCCGGCGGCTGTATCGGCCCGAGACATGGACCTCTCGGCTGGTGGACTGCTTGCACGAGCTCGGGGAGCGACGCGGACTGTTACTGGTCCAGCTGCCGCCCGACCAGGAACGCGATGACGACCGGCTCGACTACTTCTTGCGCGGCCTACCGGAATGGATGCGTGTCGCTGTCGAGCTGCGCCACCACAGCTGGGCGGTTGATCCTGTCTTCGACCTGTTGAGCCGCCACCACGCAACCTATGTGGTGATGAGTGGCGCTGGCCTGCCCTGTGTCCTGCGAGCCACCGCGACAACGGTTTATCTGCGGCTGCACGGCCCTGATCATGATCACCTCTACGCCGGCTCTTACGGCGAAGCCGATCTGTGCTGGTGGGCAGACCGCATCCGCGAGTGGCACGGACAACGCCTTGACGTTTTCGCTTACTTCAACAACGACGGATACGGGCACGCGGTGACCAACGCGCGTCGGCTGCGCACCCTGACGAACTC
>JBKPEY010000116.1:0-4959 GCA_046744405.1 Actinomycetota bacterium | reverse complement strand
ACGCCTCCTCACCGGAATCGGCGCGCATAATCCGATAGTTCTCGCCGTAGCGACGCCGCAGATCTCGAGCCACAGCTCGCGACACGCTCGGATCGTCATCGACCGTCAACAGCACCGGACGGGCGGTCCGCTCAGGCCGCTCTTCAGAAACCGACGCTGTCATGTGCCCACCTTGTCGACGTAGCACCAACGCCAGTGCTCTCCCGGTTCAACTGACGTCACGACTGGATGCCCGCTCACCTGAGCGTGGTTGCTGGCGTGCCGAGCCGGTGAGGAGTCGCAGCAACCGACATGGTCACAGGTGAGGCAACGGCGCAGATGTACCCAGCGCCCACCGACGGCGAGACAATCGCTGCAGGCCGCTTGGAAGTTGCTGGGCAATGGGGTCATTGGATTCGCGTCGAGGTGAGCGCAACTAGTCACAAGGCCCGTTTCCCTTCTTTTCGCATCTCCGCGCCAATCTAGTCTGCGCCTCCACAGCGGATCGCGGCCGCCGTGCTGACGAGGAGCGAGCCGACACGCCTTTCGTCGGCAAGTGACGACGAAGTAGGCGGCCTCCTGCGCGCTCCCCAGCGAGCAGAGCGAGCAATCAAGCACCGCGCCCGGCATCTCAACGGGCTCATCGGTTTCGCCGGCTCACGGCCCAGCTAAGCGAGATTGCCGGCGGCGGCGCAGACCGGCCTCGGTCAGCAGGATCACGATCTCGCGCGACGACACCGGCCGGGCTCCTTCGGCGAGTGCAGCGTCGTAGTGTTCGGCGATCACGTCGTAGTGGTCACGCTCGAACCCGCGTCTCGGAATGCCGATCCTGGCAGCGAAATCATGCAGCTCCTGATAGGACCGATCACTGATCAGGTGCGACCAGAGATGGCCATGGCCTGGCCATATCGGCGGATCAATGTAGACAGTCAAGACCTGGATGCCGCCTGGATCACCCGGCCCCGGGCAGTGGCATGGTCGATCAGAGTGCGCCAGGTGCGGACTAGGCCAGGATCGACGTACGCCTTCGCTGATCCCAACGGCCGGGCAGCCGCTCCGATCTGGAACGCTCGTACGCCAGCTCGAGCCAGCCAGGGAACGTGCTCCGGCAGCAGACCGCCACCGGCCATGATCACCATACGTGCGAACTGATCCGCGCGGGCGCGCGCCAGAAGATCATCGAGACCTTCGCTGACACTTCGCGCGGATCCCGCCGTCAAGACCTGGTCCAGGCCGGGCAGTTCCCGCAGATCACGCCAAGCGCGGTTAGTGGAGATGCAGGCATCTATGGCGCGATCAAACGTCCAGCGAAGATCAGATTGGCCGCGAATGATCTCGGTCACAACGCCGGTGTCCACCTCCGTGTGACCATTGAGGAAGCCCAGCACCACGCCGTCAGCGCCAGCGGCGCGATAGCTGCTCAGCAGGCCCTTGAGCCTGGCAACTTCGGCTCCATCGGTCCCGAAGCCTTCACGCAGCCGTAGCACGACCCGGATCGGCAGGCTGGTCGCGCGGCGTACTTGACCGACCAATGCTGGCTCCGGCGACATTCCGGCCACCAAGCTGGACGTCAGCTCCAACCGGGATGCCCCACCCGCTTCGGCGCGTACTGCATCGGCAGCGTGCAGCACCGAAACCTCGAGCAGCCCATTCACCGGCGCACTCCCGGCGACCTGAGTAATCGACTGCCCATAGCGCCACGATATTCCCCAGATTTGACGAGATGATCCACCGTAGAATTGCGGCGTGGCTGCGGTGCAGCGGCTGGTCACCGTCATCGCGGCGGCGTGTTTACTTCTCTCCGGCTGCTCATATGCAAAACAGGAGCCGGGACTCTTCCGCAATAACGCCTCCCAGTCGCCAACCACGGACAGATCGGCCCCACCTGCGCCGACCAACCCCGAGCTGCCGGTCGCAGCAGAGGCAGAATGGACGACTGCCGAAGGGCTGCGTATCACCACACGATTCGCTCTGCACGCGGTACGCCGACTTGCGGACGCGACCGTAGTGGACTGGTCTGTCACTCCGCTCAGCGCTCCTGGCTATGCCACGGGCGACCGCCTTCCCTCCTGGACCGATCTGGGTCTGAGCCGTACCTCCGAGGGCGATGTCAATATGTTCCTGCTCGACCCGAGCGGAAAGGTCTATCGGACGCTGAGCCACCAATCGCGCCGACTGTTCAATCGATGCCTGTGTACGCCGCTGTGGTTGGCTCAGCAAGGACTGCGGATGGGTGAGACTCGGGTGCTGCAGGCAACGTTTCCGCCCCTTCCTGCGGCGCTCGACTTCATTGATGTCGACCTGATCAACTTGACCCCATTCGTGCATGTGCCCGTGACGCCGATAGGCCAGGTGCCAACCGCGCCGCGTCCCACGAACCTCGCGCGGCCGCCAAGTGCTGTACGCCCCACCCTCGCGCAACAAGTCTTCCGGTACCGCGAAGAACCTCGCCGGGTGCAAAGCATTGCTATTGACCGGGTCGTGGTCGCACCAGGGCGCACGTCACTGGAGCTGACGATCAAGTCGGTCACTGATCAATCCACCTTTATCCTGGAGCCGGCCTTGTCTCCGATTGGCGGCATCTTCCCCGATGGCGTCGATGTACTGAACCGGGATGTCGTCAGCGGGCCGATGATCAGGCCGCATGCTGACGCGGCAGCCAAACCAACAAGGGTGTCCTGGCTGACGACCGCAGTGGCTGATCGGAAGGCGTACGAGTGCCTTTGCAGCCAGTTGGGCCTATGGGCCGGTTCGTTACGGCGAGAAGGCGGTGAGGCGAGTGTGGCGAGCAACTATCCGGCGCTGCCGGCCGGAACCCGAACTGTTGATGTGATCCTGCCTGGTGTCGCTACCCTCTCCGACATCCCGGTTGTCGAGGCAGCGGACGCGACACCTCAGCTCGGACCACCCAAGCCCCATACCGGAGACACCTGGATCTACTACAGCGATGACCCGCCACGCGGGTGGACGACTGCGCAATGGCCCACACCTCTGCCGGACTCAGACCAGCTGAAGAACTATCGCTTCTTCATTGAAAACCTGACACCGCTGCCCGGCTGGTGACCGCGACGACCTCGTGCTGCTCGAAACCTACGTTCACGTTGTTTGCGTACGGTCTAGCCCCGCTGCAACCTGTGCAGACCGTACGCCACCTCGGTCTAGGTAGGTTTCTGATGAGAAAGCAGAAGGGGTGGCCCCGTGATGGAGCCACCCCTCTGTCGATGTAGACCTCGTCAGAAGTCCATGCCACCCATGCCGTCACCGCCGGGGCCTGGAGTCGGCGGAGCCTTCTCCGGCTTGTCGGCGATAACTGCCTCGGTGGTCAAGAACAGTCCCGCAATCGATGCCGCATTCTGCAGCGCTGAGCGGGTGACCTTGGTCGGGTCGGGAACACCAGCGTCGAGCAAGTTCTCATACTCGCCGGTGGCGGCATTCAGACCATGATCGGCAGGAAGCGTCTTCACCTTCTCGGCAACGACTCCACCCTCGAGTCCGGCGTTGATCGCGATCTGCTTCAGCGGCGCCTCAAGGGCCACCTTCACGATCTGGGCGCCGACAGCCTCGTCGCCCTCGAGCTGCAGATCCTGGAAAGCCTTGGCGCCAGCCTGAACGAGCGCGACGCCGCCGCCAGCGACGATGCCCTCCTCGACGGCCGCCTTGGCATTGCGGACAGCGTCCTCAATCCGGTGCTTGCGCTCCTTGAGCTCAACCTCGGTCGCCGCACCGACCTTGATCACCGCAACGCCGCCGGCCAGCTTGGCCAGCCGCTCCTGCAGCTTCTCCCGGTCATAGTCAGAGTCGGAGTTCTCGATCTCAGTCCGAATCTGGTTAACCCGGCCCGCGATCTGCTCAGAACTGCCAGCACCCTCGATAATCGTGGTCTCGTCCTTGGTAATGATCACCTGACGAGCCTGTCCGAGCAGCTCGATCGTTACGCTGTCGAGCTTGAGTCCGACCTCCTCGCTGATCACCTGGCCACCAGTCAAGATCGCCATGTCGGTGAGCATGGCCTTACGGCGATCACCGAAGCCAGGTGCCTTGACGGCGGCGGACCTGAAGGTGCCACGGATCTTGTTGACGATCAGCGCCGCCAGCGCCTCGCCGTCCACATCCTCGGCGATGACCAGGAGCGGCTTGCCTGCCTGGATCACCTTCTCCAGGACCGGCAGCAGATCTTTCAGGTTGGAGATCTTGGAGTTGACGATCAGGACGTACGGCTCATCGAGCACGGTCTCCATACGCTCGGTGTCGGTGACGAAGTAGGGCGAGATGTAGCCCTTGTCGAACCGCATGCCTTCGGTGAGCTCCAGCTCCAACCCGAAGGTGTTTGACTCGTCGACGGTAATGACACCTTCCTTGCCGACCTTGTCCATGGCCTCGGCGATGATCTCGCCGACCTGGGTGTCAGCGGCGGAGATGGAGGCGGTGGCAGCGATCTGCTCCTTGGTCTCCACATCCTTAGAAATCGCGGCAAGTTCCTCGACGACTGCGGCGACAGCCTTCTCGATGCCCCGCTTGAGGCTCATCGGGTTGGCGCCAGCGGTCACATTGCGCAGACCCTCGCGTACCATCGCCTGCGCCAGCACGGTGGCTGTCGTGGTGCCGTCACCGGCGACGTCGTCGGTCTTCTTGGCGACTTCCTTAACGAGCTCGGCGCCGATCTTCTCGTATGGGTCCTCGAGCTCTATTTCCTTTGCGATGCTCACACCATCGTTGGTGATGGTCGGAGCACCCCACTTCTTTTCCAGCACGACATTGCGGCCCTTAGGTCCAAGGGTCACTTTGACGGCGTCGGCGAGGATGTTCATTCCCCGCTCGAGGCCACGCCGCGCTTCAGTGTTGAACTGAATTAGTTTGGGCATGTTCTCCGCTAGTCCTGTTGAGTGATTGACGGATCTTCCTACGGTGCCCGCGACGGACGGCCCATGGGAGCCTCACCGGCCGGAAGAGGTGGCACTCTCGGGCGGAGAGTGCTAATCC
>JBKPEY010000002.1:0-2015 GCA_046744405.1 Actinomycetota bacterium | reverse complement strand
ACGTCGAGCCGTTGGAAATGCGCGAACACACGACGTCGCAGCTCAAGCAGCACGTCCTGCCCAATGCGGCCGGAGATGCGCAGGAAGCTGATCCGGCCGAGCGACTGCAGCACCACGGCGATGACCATGGCGGCGACGATCGCCAGCAGGGTACGGGCGCTGCCGCCGGCGATGATCGGCGGCAGCCCACGGTCGATTCCGCGTCCGACGAGCCACGGCAGGCTGAGCCGTGCGGCGTTCTCGACCAGCACGACCGCAACGACCAGGGCCAGGGGCCTCCGATGGGGACTAAGCAGTTCAGCGAGCAGGCGACGACTGCCGTGCGGGGGCGCCGGCGTGAGGCGCTCGGACTCCTCCCCAGGCTGCTCCAGGACACCGCGCCACTGCTCGCCGGGTCGTGAGCGGGTCTGGGACGCCAAGCTCACGACGCCACCTCGAGCAGCCGGTCGTCGTCGGCAAACTCGGCCGAGAGCAGCTCCCGATACTCCGGCACTCGGCGAAGCAGCTCGACGTGGGTCCCCAGATGGGTGATGGTGCCGCCCGAGAGCAAGGCGACACGATCGGCGAGGAGCACCGTCGATGCGCGGTGGGCTACGACAATGCCGGTCACGTTACGGAGGACTCGCTGCAGCGCCGCCTCCACGAGCGCCTCGGTGTGGATGTCGAGCGCGGAGAGGGTGTCGTCGAGGACCAGCACCGCAGGCCGGGCGAGCACCGCCCGGGCCAGGGCGAGCCGCTGCCGCTGCCCACCGGACAGGCTCAGGCCTTGCTCGCCGATTCGAGTGTCCAAGCCGAAGGGCAGGTCGTAGACGAACTGTGCCTGCGCCACCTCGATCGCCTCGGCAATGTCGGCGTCGCTGGCATTCGACCGACCGAGCGCAAGGTTCTCTCGTGCCGACATCGAGAACAGCGTCGGATCCTCGAAGGCGGTCGCCACCAACTGGCGCAGCTGCCGCAGCCGCAGGTCCCGGATGTCGACCCCGTCGAGGGTGATTCGGCCACCGGTGACGTCCCACAACCGCGCGATGAGGTTGGTGAGGATCGATTTGCCGGAGCCGGTTGCGCCGACCAGGGCGACGGTTTCGCCCGGTCGTAGGTGCAGGCTCACGTCGTGCAGGATGTCGGCATCGGCATCCGGGAAGCGGAACGATACGTGCTTTAGGGCAAGCTCACCGCGGACCCCAGTCAGCTCGCGGACGCCGTCGGCGATGGGGTTCTCGGCGTCCAGGATTTCGGCGATCCTGTCAGCGGCGGTCATGGACTCCTGGGCCATCGACAGCAGAAAGCCCAGCGCCGACACCGGCCAGACCAGCGACATCATCAGTGTCGTGAAGGCGACCAGGGTACCGAGCGTGACGCGGCCATGGCCGGCCGCGAGCGCTCCGAAGCCCAGGACGATGATCAGGGTCACGCTCGGGATGGCGCCGAGGAAGGTCCAGAACTGTGACTGCACGCGTACGCGCTGGAGTGCGGTGTCGTGCAACCGCACGGCTCGCCTGTCGAAGGCGCCGACGACGTGGTCGAGGCGGCCGAAGGACTTGGTGGCGCGCACACCGTGGGCCGCCTCCTCCACCGCCGAGGCCACGTCGCCGGTCTCGTCCTGGACCGACCGCGAGAGGCGTGTGTACGCCTTCTCGGTACGCATGGAGACCCAGACCACCGGCACCGTCGAGGCGAGCACCACCAAGCCGAGCGGCCAGTAGAGATGGATGAGGATCGCGACCACGACTGCGATCTGGGCGATGTTGACGACGATGAAGAGCATCCCGAAGCCGAGGAAGCGCCGGATCGTGGACAAGTCGCTCATCATGCGGGAGAGGAGTTGACCGGATTCCCAGCGGCTATGGAAGAGCATCGGCAGGCGCTGCAGCTGCGCGTACAGCTCGACGCGTACGTCGGTCTCAACTCCAAGCGTCGCCTTGGACACCACCCAGCGTCGAAAGAACATCAGGAGCGCCTCGACAATCCCAAGGGCGATGGCTGCCGCGCCGAGTGCGTACAGGCCGCGCCGGTCG
>JBKPEY010000647.1:0-10016 GCA_046744405.1 Actinomycetota bacterium | reverse complement strand
GCGACCACCGACAGCAACTCGGCATTGCCGGTGCGCTCGCCGTAGCCGTTCACGGTGCCCTGGACGTGCATGACACCGGCGTCCACAGCTGCCAGGGCATTGGCGACGGCGCAGCCAGAGTCGTTATGCGTATGGATGCCCAGCTGAACACCCACCTCCGTCGCGCCCGTCACGATCTCGCCGATCCACGGCGGAAGCATGCCGCCGTTGGTGTCACAGAGCACAACGACCTCGGCGCCGGCCTCAGCTGCGGTGCGTACCGCCTCCAACGCGTACGCCCGGTTCTCTCGGTAGCCGTCGAAGAAGTGCTCGCAGTCGACGAATACTCGCTGACCCTCAGCGCGGAGGTGCCTCACCGTGTCGCTGATCATCGCCAGGTTCTCGTCCAGCGTGGTGTGCAGGGCTTGCTCGACGTGCCGGTCGTGACTCTTGGCCACGATGCAGGCGATAGGCGCCCGGGAGTCCCGAACGGCCGCCGTCATCGGGTCGTCGGCGGCTTTCATTCCCACCCGCCGGGTAAAGCCGAAGGCCACCAACTGGGCATTCTTCAATCGCAGTGCCCCATCAGCCATCGCGGCGAAAAACGAGGTGTCGTTGGGATTGGCACCCGGCCAACCACCTTCGATGAAGCCGACACCAAGCTCGTCAAGCAAGCCCGCGATCACTAGCTTGTCCGGCACCGAAAGGTTCAGACCCTCCTGCTGCGAACCATCGCGCAGCGTCGTGTCGAAGACATGGAACTCGGCCGGCTTGGGCTTCGGCTGGGGCGACATTACGATCCTCGGGTCGACAGTTTGGTGTCCTGGTATGTGTCCTGGCATGAAAAAACCTCCCGTGTGGACAGGAGGCTGCGCGCGCTGAACGGTGCTCAGCGCGCTAACAAATAATCACCACCATGAACTGCATGTCCCACAGTGTTCCCTAGATCTCGCCAAATTGCCAGCCGGTGCGCCGTGTTGGCAGAAGCCAAGGGTGCTACAGAAAGTCTAGGTTCGGCCGAGCCGGCGGCTATTTACAAGATGGGCTTAGAGGATGCGGCGAAGCCATCCGTACTTGTCCTCAGCGTGCCCGTACTGAATGTCCAGCAGCCTTTGCCGAATGGCGAGGGTCGTCTCGCCGCTCTCCCCGGAGCCGACTCGATAGCTTCCCTCCTCATCATGCAGGGTGCCGATCGGAGTGGCGACGGCTGCTGTGCCGCAGGCGAAGAGTTCGGTCACCTTTCCTGAGGCGATGCCGTCCAACAATTCGGCGATCTCGATCCGGCGCTCAACAGGGGTTAGCCCGAACTCAGCTGCCAGTGTCAAGATCGAGTCCCGGGTCACGCCTTCCAAGATCGATCCGGTTAGTTCCGGAGTGATCAATTCATTGTCGGTCGTGATCAGGTAGACGTTCATACCGCCAAGCTCCTCCAGCCAACGATGCTCGGCAGCATCGGCAAACATCACCTGATCACAACCATGATCGGCTGCCTGCTGCTGCGGGAGAAGACTGGCGGCGTAGTTGCCAGCGCACTTTGCTGCACCTGTGCCGCCGGGCGCAGCCCGCGAATAGATTCTGGAGATCCAGATGTCGATGGGTTTGACCCCAGAGGCAAAGTAGGCGCCGGCCGGGCTGGCGATGCAGCAGTATGTGACCCGCTTTGCCGGGCGAACGCCGAGAAAAGCCTCGGTTGCGAACATGAAGGGTCGCAGATAAAGACTCTGCTCCGGAGCTGTAGGGACCCAAGCGATGTCGGCAGCAACCAACTCCTCAATGCTGCAAAGAAAGTCATCGGTAGGCAGCAAAGGGAGAGCCATCCGGCGAGCGGAGCGGTGCATTCGCTCGGCGTTCTGGTCCGGCCGGAAAGCCCAGATGCTGCCGTCGTCGTGCCGATACGCCTTGAGGCCCTCGAAGATTTGCTGGGCATAGTGCAAGACAGCAGTCGCCGGATCCAAGGAGAACGGCCCGTACGGAACGATCGCTGAATCGTGCCAGCCATCGGTGGCTGTCCAGGTCGCTACTGCCATGTGGTCGGTGAAGTGCATCCCAAACCCGGGGTTGGCCAGCATCGCGGCACGCTCGCTGTCGCTGCGCGGTTTCGGGTTGGCCCGGCGTTCGAACTGGAGGCTCACATTCATCGCTTTCCCTCGGGGTGTCGGGCGTACGCGTCGGCACCTGTACTGCTGGCGGTCACGCTACCGCCATCGTCCTGAGATTTGATCGTTGGACTAGATCCGTGACGGCTACGATGCGCCGGTGACCGACACGCGTATCAACCCCGTTAGCGATATTCAGGCGCCCACCGGCCAGACCTTCAACTTGGCCGTAATCGGCGGTGACGGGATCGGCCCGGAGGTGGTCGCAGAAGGGCTCAAGGTCCTCGACGCCGTAGCAGGTGCCGGCGTCTTTGCAGCCACCAGCTACGACTTGGGAGCCAGCCGCTGGCAGCGTACCGGTGAGGTGCTGCCAGATTCTGTGCTGGATGAGCTGGCCGGCTCCGATGTGATCCTGTTCGGAGCAGTGGGTGCCGCGCCGGGCGCCACCGACGTGCCGAGTGGACTGCTGGAGCGCGGCCTGCTGTTGAAGCTGCGCTTTGCGTTTGACCACTACGTCAATCTGCGGCCGAGTCGGTTGTACCCCGGCGTACCGACACCGCTCGCTGAGCCCGTGATCACCGGTAAGGACATTGACTTCGTGGTGGTACGCGAAGGTACCGAGGGCCTGTACACCGGCAACGGCGGCCGAGTACGCGCCGGCACTCCGCATGAAATCGCTACCGAAGTCAGCGTGAACACCGCGTATGGAGTCGAACGTATAGTCCGCGATGCATTCGAACGCGCTACCAGGCGCCGCAACAAGATCACGTTGGTGCACAAGCACAACGTGCTTGTCAATGCCGGCGGATTGTGGAACCGCTTGTTCAAGGCGGTGGCTGCTGACTACCCCGGCGTTGCGACCGACTACTTGCATGTCGACGCTGCAACGATCTTCCTTGTCAGCGATCCGGCACGTTTCGATGTCATCGTCACCGACAACCTCTTCGGTGACATCCTTACTGATCTTGCAGCCGCGGTCACCGGCGGCATCGGCTTGGCCGCAAGCGGCAACATCAATCCGGATCGGCGATTTCCGTCGATGTTCGAGCCGGTCCATGGGTCGGCTCCCGATATCGCGGGTCAAGGCATCGCAGACCCGACGGCGACAATCCTCTCCGTCGCCTTGTTGCTGGATCACTGTGGACTCTCCGAAGAAGCCAAACGGGTCGAAAGAGCAGTCATTGCCGACATCGCCGCTCGTACGACCGGTCAAGTGCGAACGACAAGCGAAATCGGTGACGCCATCGCTGCAGCGATTTGATTGGAGTCGAGCTCAGGCGGCGGCGGCGTTCGGCTTGTGCGCCCTCGCCTGGAGAATCGCAGGTACGACAGAATGCTCCTTGCGGGCCCGCCGACGCGGCTGGTCGGCACGTACCTGATGCGAACGATCAGCAGAGACCGTCCATGCGTCCGGATACATGTCGTACATGATCTTTCCCTGTGCGTAGCTGGAACTAAACGACAAAATAGTAGGACGTCCAACTATCTCTGCCTAACTATTTAGCCTGGCTATTCCACATCGTGAAACAGAGATGAACGTCCTGACACACTGTTGAAGTGAGCGCTCCTCCCGACCTGCCCGAGTTGGTGATCAGGGCACTGCGAATGTCATTGGAGCGCGGCTACATGCAGGCGTCGCGCACGGAGACGGGCCGCCTGCTCGCTGCGTTGGCGGCCACCCGCACAGGAACGATCGCCGAGTGCGGAACTGGCTGCGGAGTTGGTGCCGCATGGTTGCGCAGCGGAGCACCGAAGACCACCCGAGTGATCACCGCAGAACTCGATCCCGAGCTGGCACACGGCGTTATGGACATGTTCGCTGGCGATGATATTGACGTCATGCACGCGGACTGGAGCAGCCTGGCCGAACATGCGCCCTTCTCGTTGATCTTCATGGATGCCACCAGCGCCAAGGATTGGCCCCGCGAGAAAATCGTCGAGCTGCTCCAAGAGGGCGGCATGATCGTCCTTGACGACTTCACGCCGTGCCCGACTTGGCCGCCCCTCGACGGCGGTCGGGTGGACACGCTGCGGCTGGACTGGCTTTCCGACGAGCGATTCACCAGCGTCGATGTGATGGTTGCCGAGGACACCTCTGTGGTGATCGCCGTCAAAAAGTAACCGTTGCTTCACCGGCCGCGGCTTTTGCTCCTGGCACTGGCGCATTTGTGATCAAATCGATGCCGACGAGTTATATACGTCGCTGAGCGGGTCGGGCAACCTTGGCCTATGGCCAGGAGAGGTTCTCGGCCTGAACAGGGCCACCGACACAAAGCCCTACGAATCATCGGGGGCACGATGCTGATGCTCGGGTCGGTGGCTGTTGCACTTGCGATTCTCACCCAGTACGCCGGCGCATGGGGCGTGCCGTACTTCACCTTCACCACCGATCGGGGCTCCACCTGTAAGAACGGCTTGGCCGGTTACACGTGCTCCGCGATGACCCTCGCCGATGTGGAATACATCGGCAATGTTGATCTTCCCGACGACAGTTCCGTGGTTGCCAGCACCTACCGCTCCACTCACGATTACCAGATGGAAGCGATCATCGAGGTGCCGTCGGTGTCCGCGGACCAAGCGCTGGCAAGCCTGAATCAGGCTTATGGGGACTGCATCAAAGAGCTCCCCTCGCCCGTGAGCACAAAGGGGATGCACCAAAACTGCGTGATGGCTAATGCTGATGCTCTCGAGGAGTCAGACGAGCCAAGCAGCCGGATGTACATGATCGGTACTGGCGTGCGCAAAGACGGCACGCGTGTCATCGGAATGGTGCTCAAGTCCCGTTAGTCGCGGCGCTCGCCGGCGACTCGTAGCGCTAGTTCCTGGACAACCGCCCGGCCTTCGCAAGCTACGGCCGGGGGCCAGGCCCATCCACGTCCAGGAACTAGCGCAACGAGCCTCCGGGCTCGCTTCCCGGTTGAGAAAGATTAGCGGGCGGCAGTGCCCTCCACATAGTCGTCGTCGTGGCTCTTCACCCACGACATCAACTCTCGCAACTGCCGGCCGACCGCCTCAATGGGATGCCTCTCTGCCGCCTCCCGGAGCGCCGTGAACTCCGGCGCACCGGCGTCTTGATCTTGAATGAAGCGCTCAGCGAACGAGCCCTGTTGGATGTCGCCGAGCACGCTCTTCATGTTCTCTTTGACCCGGGCGTCGATGATCCGCGGCCCGGAGACGTAATCGCCGTACTCGGCGGTATCGGAAACGCTCCAGCGCATCTTGGCAATGCCGCCTTCATACATCAGGTCGACGATCAACTTGAGCTCGTGAAGGCACTCGAAGTACGCCACCTCAGGCTGGTAGCCGGCTTCGGTGAGCGTCTCGAAACCAGCCGTCACCAGTGCCGTAACGCCGCCGCACAGAACCGTTTGCTCGCCGAACAGATCGGTCTCGGTCTCTTCGGTGAACGTGGTCTTGATGCCGCCAGCGCGTAGTCCGCCGATCGCTTTTGCGTACGAGAGCGCCAAATCCCAGGCCTTGCCCGATGCGTCCTGCTCGACCCCGACCAGGACCGGCACACCGCGGCCTTCGGCATATTCCCGACGTACCAGGTGACCTGGGCCCTTCGGTGCCACCAGCGCAACATCGACACCCTCCGGCGGTTTGATGTAGCCATAGCGAATGTTGAAACCGTGGCTGAAGAACAACGCATCGCCGGGCACCAGGTTTGGCTCGATCGCTGCAGCGTAAACCTTTCGCTGGGCAGGGTCAGGTGTGAGCACCATGATCAGGTCGGCCTCTTCACAAGCCTCGTACGGCGCCAGCACGCGAAGACCCTGAGCTTCAGCCTTTGGCCGGCTCTTGCTGCCCTCCGGCAGGCCGACGCGTACGTCGACACCTGAGTCGCGCAGCGACAAAGCGTGAGCATGGCCCTGGCTGCCGAATCCCAGGACGGCGACATTGCGCCCCTGGATCAATGACAGGTCGGCGTCTCCGTCGTAAAACATCTCTGCAGGCACTTCGTTGTTCTCCCTTGGTGAGTCGTGCGGGTGAAAGTTAGCGCACCTGGGTTGTGGGCTGGAAGGCGCCCTCCGACAAAGCCCCCGCGGCAGCATCGGCTAGCTGGCCGGAACAGCCTTCAGGCGCTCGCTGCGCTGATTGCGATCGGTAAGTGATCGATTGCCGCGCCCCAGCGCGACCAGACCAGACTGTACGAGCTCGCGAATCCCGTATGGCTCGAGCAGGTCAAGCAGCGCTTGCAGCTTGGCCGGACTGCCGGTGGCTTCCACGGTGATGATCTCCGAGGTCAGGTCCACCGCCTTGCCGCCGAAAAGCCCGATGATCTCGATCAGCTGACTGCGGGTCTCCGCCGTTGCTCTGACCTTGACCAGCACAAGCTCCCGGCGCACTGCGCTGTCTTCGAGCTCGACGATCTTGAGCACCTCGATCAACTTATTGAGCTGCTTGGTGATCTGCTCGAGCACAACGTCTTCGACGTTGACCTGGAGCGTGATGCGTGACATCTCAGGTGACTCGGTTGGCCCAACGGCGAGCGATTCGATGTTGTAGCCGCGGCGAGAAATGAGGCCGGCGACGCGCGCCAGGACGCCCGGCTTGTTCTGCACGAGCACGCTCAGGATGTGGGTGTTGGCAGCTCCGGCCATCACAATTCCTCCTGATCCCAGGCTGGCGCCATGTCCCGGGCGACCTTGATGTCGTCGTTGCTGGTGCCGGCAGCCACCATCGGCCACACCATGGCGTCCTTGTGGACGACGAAGTCCACCACGACGGGCACATCATTGATCGAGTTTGCCTTTTCGATCACCGCGTCCACGTCGGCAGGCGCCTCGGCGCGCAGGCCGATGCCTCCCATCGCCTCTGCGAGCTTGCAGAAATCAGGAATCCGGTGGGTGTTCAGATCCGTATTGGAGTAGCGGCCTTGGTAGAACAGCGTTTGCCACTGCCGGACCATGCCGAGACTCTGATTGTTGATCACTGCGATCTTGATCGGAATCCCTTCCAAGGCGCAGGTGGCGAGCTCCTGGTTGGTCATCTGGAAACAACCGTCGCCATCGATTCCCCAGACGATCTTGTCTGGCTGGCCGACCTTGGCGCCCATAGCCGCGGGCACGCAGTACCCCATCGTTCCCAAGCCACCTGAGTTCAGCCAACGACCTGGCAGTTCCCAAGGGAGATAGTGCGAGGCCCACATCTGGTGCTGTCCGACGCCAGCCGCATAGTAGGCGTCTGCACCCGTGATTTCACCGATCCGCTTGATCACGTACTGCGGTGACAAACTGCCATCTTCCGGCTCGTCGTAGCCCGTGGGATAGCGGCGCTTGAGATCTTGCAAGTACCTGACCCATTCGTCGATCACCGGCCGATGATCACGCTTCAGCAGGCTGATCAGCTGGGAGATCACCTCCTTGCAGTCACCCACTATGGGCACATCTGCGACGCGGTTCTTGGAGATCTCGGCTGGGTCGATGTCAGCGTGGATGATCTTGGCCAGCGGGGCGAAAGTAGCTCGCTGGCCGGTCACCCGGTCATCGAAGCGAGTGCCCAGGGCGATCAAAAGATCACTGCGCTGCAGTGCGCCGACGGCGGCAACTGTGCCGTGCATGCCGGGCATCCCCAGGTTCTGCGGGTGGCTGTCTGGGAAAACGCCACGGGCCATCAACGTGGTAACCACCGGAATACCAGTGAGCTCGGCGAGCTCTTTCAGCTCGGCCCATGCGCGGGCTTTCACAACTCCGCCGCCGACGTAGAGTACCGGCCGACGGGACTCGGCGATCATTCGGCCCGCTTCCCGCACCTGCTTGCCATGCGGCCGTGTCACGGGGCGGTAGCCCGGAAGATCGAGCTGACGCGGCCATTCGTAGCGGGTTTTGGCCTGCAATGCGTCCTTGGTGATGTCGACGAGCACCGGTCCAGGGCGGCCCGTTCCGGCGATGTGGAATGCCGAGGCAATAGCCGCGGCGATGTCTGCCGGTTTGGTGACCAAGTAGCTGTGCTTGGTGATCGGCATGGTGATGCCGCGGATGTCGGCCTCCTGGAAGGCATCGGTGCCGATAGCCGCACTGCCGACCTGTCCGGTGATCGCCACAATCGGCACCGAATCCATGTGCGCGTCGGCGATCGGCGTCACAAGATTGGTCGCGCCGGGACCGGATGTCGCCATGCAGACGCCGACCTTTCCAGTCGCCATGGCGTAGCCTTCCGCTGCATGGCCGGCGCCTTGCTCGTGGCGGACCAGGATGTGGCGGACCTTCTCCGAGTCGAACAGCGGATCGTACGCCGGAAGGATCGCGCCGCCGGGAATCCCGAATACCACGTCTGCCCCGACGCGCTCGAGCGATCTGACCAGAGACTGCGCTCCGGTCAGCTCATCTGCGTGTTCGTTGTCAGACATCTCGGGTCTCCTTGCCCTGCTATCCCGCCCGTAAAATGTTCATTTCTAGGGGGGATTCCGTTGTGGATGTTACGCCTGCACCCGCAGGTCCTCGTACCAACAAAAAACCCTCGCTGCCGACTGGCAGGCGAGGGAGCGCGTCGGGATGAGCTTTTGCTCAGCCGACACGCTGACGTACGAGGAGAAGCGTTCCTGCGATGTGCACGCCGTAACAATAGCCGTCTGGGCAGGCGAGTCAATTTCGCTCGGCGCTATGTCTTGCGATCCGGAAGGACGGTCGGGTGCCCTAGTAAACGCATGTTGATTGCTCCGAGCGACGTAGTGTCAGTGGATGCGCCGTGTCGTAACCGCGCTCTCCCTCGTTGTACTTACGCTCGGATGTTCCGAGTCACCCAGAGCCGCATCGACCTCAGCACCCGCCACCTCAAGCTCGGCCACCCCATCGCCAAAACTCGCCGCTGTCAAGACTCCGGTCCCCTCCCCGACTCCTCGGCCCACGATGGATGCACGCGCGGCACTCCGCGACATCGGTCACTTGGCCTCGGAGATCGGCCCTCGTGAAGCAACCTCGCGCAACTTCGCCAAGGCGGCCGCGTTCGTCGAAAGGCGGTTCGAGCGGCTGGGCTACGACGTACGGCGAACCAAGGTAAGGGTGCCCGCAGGAAACTCCTGGGGCACACCCGTACGCCGCGGGACCTCGGTAAATGTGATCGCCGAACCTCAGGACTTCGACGCGAGCGAACCACATGTCGTGATTGCGGCACACCTTGACACTGTGCCGGTTGCGCCGGGGGCAGAAGACAACGCCTCGGGAATCGCCGTCATGCTCCAGCTCGCTGCGATGGTAAGCCAGCAGCCTGCTGGACTTCCCGTGCAGTTCATCGCTTTCGGTGCGGAGGAACCCCGTGGCAGCGGTGACGCGCTCCACCACTTCGGGTCGCGGCAACATGTGGCCACCCTCAGCCGATCACAGCGCCGGGCAATCCAGGCGATGGTCGCGCTGGACCGGGTCGGCGTACGCGCTAGCTATGTGCCGGTTTGCACGGCGAACAGCGAGGGCGACCGGGTCCGTGACGCTTTGCGGGCAGCGGCGCGTCGAGCCGACATTCCCACACGAACCTGCACCAACTACACCAGCGACCACTGGTCGTACGCCAAGGCCGGTGTTCCGGCCATTCGGCTGGGCAGCATCCCGTACGCCGGCTATCACTCCCGAGGTGACGTGCCAAGCGTCGTGGATCGGCGCCAGCTTGATCGGGTCGGCCGGTCAGTGTGGGTTTGGCTCCGGACGCTCAACTGACCGGAAAGACTCAAGACGGGACCGCGAAAGGCCCGCGACTGGTACGCCACACGTCGGCCAGGATTCCTTGCGCTCAGTCTCCGCGAACGGGTCGCGGAGTGAAGGGGTCGTCGATCACATACGGCACAGGTTCGACGGCCTTGACTCTTCCGCCCCACAAGACGATTTCGGTGAAGATGCCCTCCCGAGTCTTTGTCTGGAAATCCATGTCGAAGACAAAGTTCCCGAGGGAATGCACGACGACACCAGACCCAGCCATCTCCCAACCCTGCACCCAATGGGGATGCCC
>JBKPEY010000533.1:0-5241 GCA_046744405.1 Actinomycetota bacterium | reverse complement strand
CTGGCGAGCCAACCACACAGTGCGGCGGCCAGGAGTCGACGAAATCCGGTTCATCGGCAAAGTGCGAGCCGGGGTCTACGTGATGATCACGAGTGGCAATGAGATAGGCGTAGCCATGATCACTTTTGAGCAGGCTGTCGATACGGCTGACAGCGGCGGCTCCTCCGGTCACGCCCAGTGAGCCGCCCTCGCAAAAATCTCGCTGCGGATCGGCAACGATCAAGGCACGGGTCATGGTTTCTACTCTCTGGTCGGCCCAGCGATCACATCTCCCACACTGCCCGCTGCATGCAATTCGCCGCTGGCCTGGGTCCGGTAAGGATTTGGTAGATCTCCGCCAGCGCTGGCGAAGAGCGTCTCGATGACTGGCTCGCCTCGAGACATCTTCAGCGCCTCAAGCGGCAACTCGGCACGGGAGCGTACGTGTCGCTCGCGCATGACCTCAAGCGATTCATCACCAATGATCTTGCCGCCGTCAACCAGCTTGACAAGCAGCGGTCGGTCGTTTGAGTCGCCACTCGGCGGTTCGCCGATGCCGATGATCTCCGCTACGGCCGTACCTTCCGCGGAGAACCGCCGTAGCGCATACTTCCGGCCACCAACCGAGATCTTGTTGACGCTTTTCTTGGCTACCGCCAGCCATGGCGCGTCCAGCTCATCTGATTCCGCTCTAGCCACCAACTTGTAGACGAACTCGCAGGTGGGGTGGCCACTGCCGGTGACCAAAGCTGTGCCAATCCCGTAGCCGTCGACCGGCGCACCCGACAGCGCCGCAAGGGTGAACTCGTCAAGATCGCTGGTCACCACGATCCTGGTATGGGTCGCACCCATGGAATCCAGCAGCTCGCGGACCTGAGCGGCCAGCGGACCGAGATCCCCAGAGTCAAGTCTGACGGCGCCAAGCCGGCCCTCGGTGAGCTCCACTCCGATCTTGACGGCCTCGAAGACGTCGTAGGTGTCGACCAGCAAGGTAGTGCTCTCGCCCAACTCGGCAATCTGGGCGGCGAAGGCCTCCCGCTCACTGGTGTGCAGCAAGGTAAAGGCGTGGGCGGCTGTGCCTCTGACCGGCACGCCGTAGCGGCGCCCCGCCTCCAGGTTCGAGGTCGAGGCAAAACCTGCAATGTAAGCGGCTCGAGCGGCCGCGACCGCCGCCAGCTCATGAGTACGGCGGGACCCCATTTCGATTACCGGCCGCTCGCCGGCCATTGCCGTCATTCGAGATGCGGCGGAGGCAACGGCGGAATCGTGGTTGTAAATGCTCAGCAGCAGCGTCTCCAAGATCACTGCTTCGCCGAAGGTGCTTTCTACGATCACGATCGGTGAACCTGGAAAGTAGATTTCCCCCTCGGGATAGCCCCAGATGTCACCGGAGAATCGGAAGTCGGCGAGCCAGTCGGCCATTGCTTGATCAACTACCTCGCGGTCACGAAGGAACGCGAGCGACTCCTCGTCGAAACGGAAATGCCGCAGGGCTCGCAGCGCTCTTCCGACGCCGCCAACGACCCCATAACGGCGGCCGGCCGGGAGGCGGCGGGCGAAGAGCTCAAAGACGCACCGCCGGTTGGCTGTACCGGCTCGAAGCGCTGCACGAACCATGGTCAGCTCGTACATATCGGTCAACAGCGCAGTGGTCGGGACCTCGCTCGGTCCCCAAGCCGCCGCAACATCGGTCGCAGGAGGCGTTGCCGTCACGGCGCTCAGCCTAGTGGCGCACGTGCGGCGTCGGCTAAGCGCAACAAGTGCCGAGCCCAGATCCAATGACCGGAGCGCGTGCCCGAAAGCCCGCGACATTGCAAGAATGGTTCTTATGCCTGATTCGGACGGGGAAAGCCTGACCCCAGCAGGCGGGACCGCCATCGCCGAGCGCCCAGTCGACGAAGTCTTGACACAAACGCCGTGGGTCACCATCGTGTGGGACGACCCGGTCAATCTGATGTCCTACGTGACGCACGTGTTCGTGGCCTACTTCCACTACACCAAATCCAAAGCAGAGAAGTTGATGTTGCAAGTGCATACGACAGGTAAGGCGATTGTTTCCAGCGGTAGCCGCGAGGCGATGGAGCGGGATGTCACTGCTATGCACGAATACGGCCTGTGGGCAACCCTGGATAAGTCAGATAAGTGAAGTTGAATTTCCTGTTGCAGGCAGGCGCGACTCGGATCGCGCGGCGCTGTCCTGGACGAGGGAGCGAGCAGCCAGCCGTCGCAGATAGCCGCTCCTCCGCAGGTCCGCTGGCTGGGAGCGAGCGAGGAAGGCAGCGGCATTCAAGCGCGATCCGCGCCGAGCGAGCCTGGCGAGCGAGGCAATCAAATCGGCGCGATCCGCGCCGAGCGAGCTTGGCGAGCGAGGCAATCAAACTGTGAAAAAGTTCCATCGGCGTCGTGGCGTGATCGTCACTCAGCTCAGCGCGTACGAGGTGGAACTGCTCGCCTCATTGATCATGCAGCTCATTGAGCTGGTATCCGACGGTGAGCCCGAGGGCTTTGCGGATCGATCTGAAGCCGCGGATCCGTTTGAGGAGATTGTCAAAGACCTTGAAGGCGAGCCCGATGAGCCAGGACCGTTGGAAGACCCGGTGCTCAAGCGGCTGTTTCCAGATGCATATCCCCAAGACCCCGCGGCTACAGCCGACTTCCGCCGGTTCACCGAGCGCAACCTGAAGGCGACCAAGGTCGCTGAAGCACGCGTTGTCCTCAACCGGCTTGCGACCACCGAACTGGGAGCCCGGGATCTGAAGATCCCTCGCGAAGAGGTCGAGAGCTGGCTACGTACCTTGACCAGTGTGCGACTCGCTGTGGCGACTCGCCTTGGCATTCAGGATGCGGCTGCTGCCGACGAGTTGGCAGCACTTCCTGATGAAGACCCGCGTAGCTTCATGGTGAGCGTGTACGACTGGCTCGGCTTCGCGCAGGAAACCCTCATCGCGGCTCTTTAGAGTCACTCTGAAAGGCGGCAGGCATTGGCGAAATACGCGCTCAACAAGGCCGCAGTTGACAACTGCCGCCGGCTGATCGACTCCAGGCAATATGTTCTCGATAGCGATTGGGGTGAGGTGCAGCCCCGCGCCGACGACCAGAACGCATTTCTGGAACGGCACTCCTGGGAGGAGTACGCCGCCTGGCATCTCGGCCTGACCGAAGGTGCGGCTGATGAGACCAAGGCGCGGTATGCGTTCGTCTTCGGTGACTTGCGGCGGGTGCACCGTACGGCGCTGATCGCCTGCGTTTATCGGGCATCGGAGTGGCGGCACAAGGAAGTCGAGCTGGCGGCACATGACCTCTTGCAGCATCTCGATGCCTCTTCTTGGCTCAAGTCCTCTTAGATGTCCTCTGAGAGAGTGACGGTCTTCGCTCACAGGCCTAGCCGGAAGGCCCACAGCTGTACGCCCGGCTTTGGGCTGTGGTCAAGCTCGGGAGCGCGTACGAAGCCGAACTCGCCATAGAGGGCATGTGCAGCAGTCATCTTCGGTAGCGAGGACAACAGCACCTCCCGCATACCCTCCGCTTGGGCTTGATCCAAGCAGGCCTTGACAAGGGCGCGGCCAACGCCACGACGTCGCCCAGCCGCCGCGACGGAGAGCATCCGGAACTCCGCCTGGTAAGGCCGGGTCGCCAGCTCACGCCACCGCGATGTTGCTGGACACCAGGTGACCGTTCCCAGCACCTGGCCGTCGTCAACTGCCACCAGAAGCTCGGCCTCCCATGCTCGGCGGCTGGCATCCGCCAGCTGAGCCTCATAGTCAACGTCGATCAGCCCGTCTGTACGACGCAGCAAATCGTCGGCATGATAGGCCTCAGCTGTCACCCGGCCGGCGTCGGCGTATTCGGCCGGCTCGGCGACTCGGACAACAAAGCTCACTGCGAGCCCATTGGCGGCACCGGGCAAGCGAAGGTGAAGCCGGTGCCGCGGTTGGATATCTCGAAGCGACCGTTCGTCCCAGTGATCACGTCCTCATCGAGTCGTCCGGCATCAGGTGCTGCACCGTGGAGCACCAGGACTAAGCGCTCTCGCCGGAACTCCGGATAGCCGTCACCGCTCACCTCCGCCCTGAGCGTCAGCTGGTCGGAGACTCGTTCGACGGTGAAGGTTGTTTGATATCGGGCACCCCGCAAGGCGGCAAAGGTCAAGCCGTCGTCTTCTTGCAATCTCGAGTAACACACACCGTCAGACGCCGGCACGAACAGGTGCAGCTCCACAATCGCAGGGTGATAGTCGTTGGTCGAAACCGGTGCTTCTGGCCACATCGGAATGACCGCGCCACCACGCGCAAAGATCGGAATCCTGTCAAGCGGCGTGACGACTGTCAGGAATCGCTTGCCGCCCACGAGTTCGCCGGTATGCCAGTCGTACCAATCTCCGTCCGGCAGGTAAACCTGACGACCGGTGACACCTGGTCCGACAACGGGCGCAATCAGCAGGTCACGTCCAAGAAGGTATTGATCATCGATGTCGCGGACGGTGGCATCGTATTGATGATCAAAGACCAATGGCCGTTGCACCGGTGCTCCAGTTTCGGAGGCCTCCAAGAAGCAGGCATACAGGTATGGCAGCAAGCGATAGCGCAGCTTGATCGCGGTTCGCACATGATCTTGAATTACCTCACCGAACGCCCAGGCGTATTGATCAACATTGCCGATCTCGGAATGGTTGCGGCAGAACGGAGTCAAGGTGCCGTACTGCATCCAGCGCAGGAACAGTTCCGCATTCGAGTTGCCCGCAAAGCCGCCGATATCGGCCCCGACAAAGGCTTGGCCCGATAGTCCGAATCCTGCCCCCATGGTGATGCTCAGCCACAGGTGATCCCATCGGGACTGGTTGTCGCCCATCCAGTTAGCGGCATAGCGCTGAATGCCGGCGAAGCCCGCGCGGGACAGCACGAACGTGCGGCGGTCCGGCATGGCATCGAGCAGCCCTGCCGTCGTTCCCATCGCCATCAGCAGCGCGTACTGATTGTGATAGCGCTCATGGGAGAACTCGCCCCCTCCGAACCGCATTGGCATTGACGAAATGTTGCCGGTGGCCGGCTCGTTCATGTCATTCCAGATGCCGGCCAGCCCAGACAGGACGTGTGCCGCATTCAGCTCGCCCCACCAGGTGCGTGCCGCTTCGGTCACGAAATCGGGAAACGCGGTGTTGCCTGGCCAGACTTGTCCGATGTAGAGATCGCCGCCTTCGGTGCGGCAGAGCACATCGCGCTCGACAGCCTGATCGAAGACCCAATAGCCAGGGTCGAACTTGAC
>JBKPEY010000424.1:0-2178 GCA_046744405.1 Actinomycetota bacterium | reverse complement strand
CGACCGGTGATGGAAGAACTATTCGAGGAGTTCAAACCAGCCTTTCTTGCCAATGCCGCGTACCGCTTCCGTAATCGCAAGCAGTTCTGGTCGATCTCTGCCCACAATCATCTGTTGCTCAAGTCGGACCGAGCACGCGTGGTGAAGCCGCGCGACACGGCGCATTTCTCCGTGCGCTATTGCCTTGCGGCGACCCCGGACGCCCTCGAAGCGCGACTCAAGCAGCTTACGGACGGCACAATGCGCATGGCCTGTATCAACTATTTCGAAGCCGTAGTCGACAAGGTGCCAGATGCGATCCGGTATTTGTCGGAGGCGACTGGGCCGGCTACGCCCTTTGAAAACGCGGCCTTCGAAAAGCCCCGCCGTGCGACGTACGCTTCACGTTTACGCTCAGCCGCGCGTACTATCCGGATGGCTGGCAGAGCGGCGATCCGGTGAATCGGCCCTGCCGACTGCCAATCTTGCCTTGGGATGCTGATCGGGGGGTTTCAGATGTTTGACGGCCAACGGGTGCTTGTGACTGGCGGAGCCGGGTTTATCGGGTCGCACCTGTGCGACCGGCTACTGCAGTCCGGGCACGAGGTGCTGTGCGTCGACAACTTCTATTCCTCAACGAGGTCGAATGTTGAGCACCTACTGGAGCATCCTCGATTCGAGTTGATCCGCCACGACGTGACGTTTCCGCTCTACGTCGAGGTTGATGAGATTTACCACCTGGCTTGTCCGGCGTCGCCAGTGCATTACCAGCGTGACCCAGTCCAGACCACAAAGACCGCCGTACACGGGTCGATCAACATGCTCGGCCTAGCCAAGCGGACTAAGGCGCGGATCCTGCTCACCTCCACATCGGAGGTATACGGGGATCCGGAGGTGCACCCACAACGGGAAGACTATTGGGGTCACGTCAACCCGATCGGTCCGCGTGCCTGCTACGACGAGGGCAAACGGGCCGCAGAGACGCTGTGCTTCGACTACTGGCGCCAGCATGACCTCAGCATCAAAGTGGTCCGCGTCTTCAATACCTACGGTCCGCGAATGCATCCCCGAGATGGCCGGGTGGTGTCAAACTTCGTGATGTCCGCGCTGCGGGGCGAGCCTCTCACGATTTATGGAGACGGCGGGCAGACGCGATCCTTCTGCTATGTGGATGATCTTGTTGATGGTCTGCTGCGGATGATGGATACGCCACACGAGATCACGGGGCCGGTCAATCTCGGCAATCCCGGGGAGTTCACTATCGCGGAGTTGGCGGATCTGGTTGTCGAGCTCAGCGGTAGTAGTTCCGCCGTGGAACGGTTGCCCCTGCCCGCCGATGACCCAGTCCGCCGTCGGCCAGACATCACATTGGCCAAAAAGACTCTCGGCTGGGAGCCCAGCGTGCAGCTGCGAGAGGGCCTGCTGCGCACGATCGATTACTTCCGCAGGTCAGATAGCGCGCTCAGGGCTCCAGCGATGGAGATGGCCCGGGTCGACTGATCCGGCGACAGCGGGATGAGCCGGAGCCGTAATCCAGGTACTGCCAGGGCCTCCCTGGAGTGGGAACAAACGCCGTAGCGTCGAGGACGTGGACAACCGGACCGAGATCCGCGACTTCTTGAGCTCTCGCAGAGCCAAGATCACGCCCGAGCAGGCAGGGCTTCCGGCCTACGGCGGCCACCGTCGCGTTCCCGGACTACGCCGCGAAGAGGTTGCCCTGCTTGCCGGCGTCAGCGTCGACTACTACACCCGGCTAGAACGCGGCGACCTCAAAGGGGCATCCGACAGCGTGCTCGACGCTGTTGCTTCCGCCCTACGCCTTGACGAGCCCGAACGCGCCCACCTGAACAACCTTGCCCAAGCCGCGAACAACGCCCAGCGCGTACGCCGTCGCCGCCCACTGCAGGAGGGATTGCGGCCGACAATCCAACGCATCCTCGACGCCATGACCGGCGCACCTGCGTACGTGCGGAATGGTCGCCGCGACATTCTCGCCGCCAACCGGCTCGGCTACGCGCTCTACTCCGAGCTCTACCTCGACCCGGCCAGACCGGTGAACGTCGCCCGGTTCGTGTTCCTCAACCCGCGAGCTCGCACTTTCTTTCTCGACTGGACGTCCGCGGCGAACGACATGGTCGCCGCGCTACGCGCCGAGGCCGGCAAGAATCCGTACGACCGTGAGCTCTCTGTCCTCGTCGG
>JBKPEY010000295.1:0-1636 GCA_046744405.1 Actinomycetota bacterium | reverse complement strand
CGCCGCTCCCTACGCGCGAGAACTGACCAGGGCAGTGTCGGCGGTGGCGACGTACTCCAATGTTGACCATCCGCTGACCACCGAGGCCGAGAACTCGACCAGGGCCGCGGTCTTGCTGATCACCTCAGACCGCGGTTTGGCTGGCGCTTATTCGTCCTCGGTGATCAAGGAGGGTGAGCAGCTGAACCAGCTGCTGCGACAGTCGGGCAAGGAGCCGGTGCCCTATCTGGCCGGGCGGAAGGCGGTAGCGTTCTACGGCTTCCGGCGCCGCAATGTCGCCGCCCAGTGGGACGGCTTCTCGGATGCACCCACCTACGCCCACGCCCGACAGATCGCCGACACGATGATTCAGGCATTCCTGACGCCAACTGAAGAGGGCGGCGTGGATGAGATTCACGTGGTCTTCACACGCTTCGTCTCGATGCTTACCCAACGAGTGGACGTAATCCGGATGCTGCCACTGGAGGTGGTGGAGGGTGAAGAGCCGCCCCCCAGTGACGAGCTCCTTCCGCTGTATGAATTCGAGCCGGATGCTGAGACCGTGCTGGATGAGCTGCTACCGCTTTACGTGGCTAGCCGCATCCATTACTGCCTGCTCCAGGGCGCCGCTTCGGAGCTGGCCAGTCGGCAGAAGGCGATGAAGTCGGCGACCGACAATGCGCAGCAGCTGATCGAGCGGCTGACCCGCGAAGCAAATCAGGCCAGACAGGCCGAGATCACCCAAGAGATCTCGGAGATCGTCGGTGGAGCGAGTGCGCTGGCCGAGGCAACTGCGGCCGCCGAGTGATCACAGTAAGAGATGACCAATTGTCACCACAGATGAATGAGGGAACGAGATGACCGCCACCATTGAAGAACAAGACACTGAAGCCCCTGCTGGCGGCATTGGCCGCGTGTCTCGAGTCATCGGCCCGGTGGTCGATGTTGAGTTTCCGGTCGACCAGATGCCTGAGATCTACAACGCGTTGACGGTCGAGATCGGTGTCGACGGAGACACCCGCAGCATGACTATGGAGGTCGAGCTGCACATCGGCGACAACCTTGTTCGGGCCATCGCGCTGAAACCGACCGACGGCATGCAGCGAGGCACTGAGGTGCGAGACACTGGCGCGCCGATCTCGGTGCCTGTCGGCGACATCACTAAGGGCCATGTCTGGAACGTGACTGGCGACGTGCTCGACGTCGACCCCTCGACCATCGAGATCACCGCGATCGAGGGCGCTCCCAACGGGCGCTGGCCGATCCATCGCTCGGCGCCCAAGTTTGACGAGCTCGAGGCCAAGACCGAGATGCTCGAGACCGGCATCAAGGTGCTTGATTTGCTCACCCCGTACGTGACCGGCGGCAAGATCGGCCTGTTCGGCGGTGCCGGAGTCGGCAAGACGGTGCTTATCCAAGAGATGATCTACCGCATTGCCCACAACTTCGGCGGTACGTCGGTCTTCGCCGGGGTGGGAGAGCGCACGCGCGAGGGCAATGATTTGATCCATGAGATGGCCGAGGCAGGCGTGTTCAAGGACACCGCGCTCGTGTTCGGTCAAATGGATGAGCCGCCGGGGACGCGGCTTCGGGTCGCGCTGTCCGCGTTGACGATGGCGGAATACTTCCGCGACGTGCAGAACCAGGACGTGCTGCT
>JBKPEY010000327.1:0-2746 GCA_046744405.1 Actinomycetota bacterium | reverse complement strand
CCCGGGGGGGTTACCGCGCGCGCCCCCCGCGGGGGGGGGGGCACCGGGCCCCCCCCCGCAGGGCCCCCCCCCCCCCGCGGCGAAGTAGGTGGAATTGTCGGTATACCCAACATGACCGGCGGATTCACAGCACCGCCTCCGGTCCGGCATGCACTTCGGCCTGACGCTCGGCCCGACCCGGCACCATCGGCTCCTCGCGAGTGGCAGCGAGAATTTGAGCCAGGTGAACGGTCTTGGCGCCAGCCCGGAGCCGGGACAATCCGCCACCGATATGCATGAGGCAAGAACTGTCACCCGCAGTACAGATTTCAGCGCCGGTGTCCAAGACGTTGCGCATCTTGTCGGCCAGCATGGCCGTCGAGGTGTCGGAATTCTTGATCGCAAAGGTGCCACCAAAACCGCAGCATTGATCAGCTGCCGGCAGCTCGACGAGCTCGAGGGCATCGACGGCTCGCAAGAGCTGAATCGGCTTGTCGCCGACCCGCAGCATCCGCATCGAGTGGCAGGTCGGATGATAGGTCACCCGGTGTGGGAAGTAAGCGCCCACCTCGGTGACGCCTAGCACGTCGACGAGAAACTCCGAGAGCTCATAAGTCTTGGCAGCGACGGCCTCGACTTTCTCGACGAGTCCGGGCGAACCGAACCGGCGCGCAACCATGGCATGTTGATGACGCACGGATCCTACGCAGGAGCCGGACGGCGCCACAATCGCGTCGTACGGTGCGAAAACCTCGGTGAACCGCTCGACTAGCGGCAACGCCTGCTTTTGGTAACCGGTGTTGACGTGCATCTGTCCGCAGCATGTCTGCTCGGCCGGAAACTCGACATCCTGACCGAGTCGCTCCAGCACCTGCACTGTTGCCTTACCGACCTCCGGAAACAAGGCATCAGCGAGGCAGGTGATGAATAGCGCAGTTCTCATCGGCACCTCATCAGCTCTCGGTCAGCGCGGCTGGTACTCCGCTGGTGGGAAGGTCCTGGCAATCAGCGTCCGCAGTTCGGAAAGGTCTCCCTCCACGAGTCCAGCTGCGCGGCCCTGGATCAGCACATTACCGACGGCTGTCGCTTCGACCGGGCCGGCCAGGACTCGGCGGCCAGTTCGGTTCGCGGTGAGCTGGCACAGCAGGGTGTTCTGGCTGCCGCCGCCAACGATGTGCACAGTTTTGATCTTGGAGCCGCTGAGCCGCTCGGCATCGGTGATCGCGCTCGCGTACGCCTCGGCAAGGCTTTCCAGGATGCTGCGGGCGAACATCGCCGGCGAGTCGGGAGCGGCCGCGCCTGCTTCCACACAGAGTGCGGCAATCCGCTTCGGCATGTCGCCTGGTGGCAGCAGGCTTGAATGGTTTGCGTCGAAGATCGGTATCGGACCATTGACGTCCGCTGCCTGTGAAAGCAGGGTCGCCAGCTCCTCGGGTTGTCCCTCACGTTCCCAGGTCCGGATGGATTCGCTGAGCAGCCACATGCCCATGACGTTGCGCAGATAACGGATTTTCCCGTCGACGCCGCCCTCGTTGGTGAAGTTTGCTTCGCGGCTCTCTTCGGTAAGCACCGGCCGATCCAGCTCCACACCGACCAGGGACCACGTGCCGGATGAGACGTACGCCGCCCCGGACTCGGTCATCGGAACACCGACCACGGCCGATGCGGTGTCGTGTGATCCGACGGCGATGACGTCCAATGCCGCTTCCGCGCCGACCTCGGCTGCGACGTCCTCGCGCAGGGTGCCGACCCGGGAACCGGGATCGACCAAGGAGGGGAACAGTGTGCGGGGCAAGCTCACCTTGTCGATCAATGTCGCGTTCCAGGCTCCACTGCTGACGTCAAGTAGTCCCGTGGTAGAGGCATTGGTACGCTCTGCGACCTGGTTGCCGGTTAGCCAGAATCCGAGCAGGTCGGGGAGCATCAGCATCCGGGCCTTGTCATCAAGAATTCCGGCTTCGTGATCAACGGCTAGCTGATAGATGGAATTGAATGGTTGGTATTGCAGTCCGTTCGTCGCATAGAGCGTGGCATGATCAGCGATCTTGTGAACCAGATCGACGCCTCTGGCGGTGCGCTCGTCGCGATAGTGGAACGGATTGTTGATCAAGCGATCACCGCTCACCAGGCCATAGTCGACCGCCCACGAGCAGATGCCGATGCCTGCCAAGCCTGGCTGGGCTTCCACAGCCCTGCGCAATCCGATCAACACATTCCGATACAGCTCCAGGATGTTCCAGTGCAGGCCGTCCGGGATACGTACCGGGTCGTTGGGAAAGCGATGCACCGCCTCGACGCTCAATTGATCCGGACCGAGGTGGCCGAGCATCACCCGGCCACTGGTGGCACCAAGATCAACCGCGGCCACCCAACCTGATTGACTCACCTCAGGAAGGCGGCAGCCACGCCGGCGTCGACGGGAATGTGCAGGCCGGTGGTGTGGCTCATGTCAGCCGAGCACAATACAAAGACCGCGTTAGCGACATTCTCCGGAAGCACTTCACGCTTCAAGAGCGTTCTGGAGGCGTAGTACTTGCCGAGCTCCTCTTCCGGGACGCCGTACACGGCGGCGCGCTTTGCACCCCAGCCTCCGGCGAAGATGCCCGAGCCACGGACCACGCCGTCCGGGTTGATGCCGTTCACCTTGACGCCATGCTCTCCAAGTTCGGCGGCGAGCAATCGCACTTGATGGGCCTGGTCGGCCTTGGTGGCGGAGTAGGCGATGTTGTTCGGCCCGGCAAAGAGCGAGTTCTTGCTGGAGATGTAG
>JBKPEY010000125.1:0-1599 GCA_046744405.1 Actinomycetota bacterium | reverse complement strand
CTGCAGCGCTTTTTGGCCGGCCACTTTAAAGTGGTGCCCATGTCCCCCGGCGTCGACGACAAGAACTCTCCCGACGCTGAGCTACCCATGGTGACCCTGCCGCGTGCCGGTGAGATTGCGCATGGATCCGGACGCCGCATTCCGGAGCACGAACACGAGCATCACCATCACATCCTCATCGAACCCGAGGAAGATCGCTGGCGCTGGCGGCGCAAGATCCGGCAGAACAAGCGGCAACTGGCTGTCTACCGCATTGCTGTCGGCATTCTCGGCCTCATCCTGGTCGCCCTCGGACTTGTCAGCGGACCAATCCCAGGACCCGGCGGCATCCCCCTGGTGTTGGCTGGTCTCGCCGTTTGGTCGAGTGAGTTCGAGTGGGCGCACCAGCTGATGATGTGGTTCAAGAAGGAGCTCCTCCGCTACCGCGGGTGGCCCAGCACAACAAAGGGCGTTTTCTGGGTCATCTTCTTCGCCTGCTGCGGGCTCGTTGGCTACGTCTACCTGCTGGCTCTCGGCATCCCTCGCTGGATGCCAGGATCTGTCGAAGCGCTTCTTCAGCGCCTGCCGGGGCTGAGTTGATTGCTCCGCTCGCTGCGCTCGCTCCGTGCGGATCGTGCCTGAAAGCCGCCTACTTCGTCGTCGCTCCGGGACCAAAAGCATGTCCCTCGCTCCTTCTCAGCACGGCGGCGCACGATCCGTAGTAGGCACAATGAGGCCATGAGGGCCGCTGATTACGCGTACTTCGATGTGCCTTTTGCAGCCTTCGCACATCGCGGCGGGGCGGCATATGAGCCCAACCTGCATCGCGAAAACAGCATGCATGCCTTCAAGGAAGCGGTCGCACTTGGCTACCGCTACCTGGAAACCGACGTACACGCTACCCGCGATGGGGTGCTGCTGGCTTTCCATGATCGGCTGCTGGACCGCGTGACTGATCGCACTGGCGCCGTTGCCGATCTGACTTATGCAGAGGTGGCGGAGGCGCGGATCCACGGCATCGATCCCATTCCACGGCTCTCTGAACTGCTGGCAGAATTTCCCGACGCCCGGTTCAACGTTGATGCCAAATCACCTGCGGCGGTGGCACTACTCGCATCGACGATCAAGGAGTACCAGGCCTACGAACGGGTTTGTGTGAGCTCTTTCGGCGTCCGACGTCTCTATGAACTACGTCGCCGGCTGGGCTCTCGCGTACCGTCCGCCGCTAGCTCATTGGGCGTCGCCGCCAACCGATTCTTGCCGTGGCTTACCTGGGCACTTAATACGCCCGCACCGGCGCTGCAGATACCGATCTCCCTCCCGATACATGGCCGCCGGATCACCGTCCTCACGCCGTCACTGGTAGAGGCCGTTCATCGAGCTGGCAAGAAAGTCCAGATCTGGACCGTCAACGACTCCGAAACGATGGGAAGACTCATCGATGCCGGTGTCGATGGGATTTTCACCGACCGCATTGAGGTGTTGAAAGAGGTGCTCCTCGAGCGCGGCCTATGGACTGGGCGATAGCTGGCGAGCGGCAGATCGGGATCCATGACGGAGAGCGAGCGGGTCGAAAGCGCCCAAGGCGCCGAGGACGTTCGGCCACCACTCACCATTGGC
>JBKPEY010000164.1:0-3302 GCA_046744405.1 Actinomycetota bacterium | reverse complement strand
ACATTCAGGAGGACACGATGAAGGCGGAGATCGGCGATCGGATCGTGGTGGCCTCGGGCACGCTGCACCGGCCGATCCGAGACGGTGAGATCTTGCAGGTAGGTGAAGGTGGCACCGGCCCGTACTTGGTGCGATGGTCGGACGGCAACGAGAGCCTCTTCTTCCCTGGCCCGGACGCCCATGTCGAGCATGTCAGTCGCGAAGCGGGAGACGGTGACGATCAGCCGGGTGCGGAGGCGGAGTCGGCTTCGCAGCCGACCAAAACATGGAGTGTCGACATCTACCTTTACGAGGACCAGAACGCGACATCTGCCAATGCCGTATTGCGGAGCGACGTACCGGGTTCACTCGATGTCCGCGGTGAGGCTCGCCGTCGACCGGCGGACCCCGACTTACCTAAGGTTGGCGACGAGGTCGCAGTAGCCCGTGCGCTGCGGCGATTGGCCGATCGACTGCTGGAAATGGCCTCAAATGATCTCACCGATGCCGAGGGTCGCCCGGTATCGCTGAACAGCTAAGCTCCCACCGCACCTCGGTCGACACTTTTTGACAGGGGCTCGTTCGGACCTCCGCGGCTGGGGCAAGGTAGGCCAGCCAGCGATGCGGCAAGATCAGGCAGAGGTCCCTGCTGAAAGGTCCCACCATGACCAGAGGCCATGAATCACCGGTCGGTACGCCGACTGCAGCTCCGCGAGCGCTAGAGGTCGAGCAGAACGGCATCAATTCCATCAGCGTCCACGAGCACCGTGGCAAGCCTCGAGAGCTGTTTTGGCCGTGGTTCGCAGCCAACATCTCGGTTCTGGGCATTAGCTACGGAGCCTTCCTACTCGGATTCGAAATCTCCTTCCCCCAGGCGGTCATTGTTGGCGTTATCGGCATCGTGATCTCGTTCCTGTTCTGCGGCCTCGTCTCACTGTCTGGCAAGCGCGGGCATGCGCCGACGATGACGCTGAGCCGGGCGGCATTCGGGGTCAACGGCAACCGCGTTCCCTCTGCGATTTCTTGGCTGCTGTTGGTGGGTTGGGAGACGGTTCTTGCCTCACTCGCGGTACTGGCGACGGCAACCGTCTTCACCAGGCTCGGGTGGCACAGCGGGTTTCTCACCAAGGTGGCTGCACTTGTCCTGGTGGCCTTCTTGGTCATGATCGGCGGGATTCTCGGTTTCGAATTCATCATGAAGCTGCAGATGTGGATCACCGTGATCACCGCGATCTTGACCGTGATCTATGTGATTCTCGTCGCATCCAACATCAACTTCGAGACGCTTGCCGCAATACCTGCAGGGCCGATTCCTCAGTTGATCGGTGCCTTTGTCTTCATGCTGACCGGCTTTGGTCTCGGCTGGGTCAATGCCGCAGGCGACTACTCGCGTTACCTACCTCGGCATGCCTCAGGCGCTGGCGTGGTCGGCTGGACCACCTTCGGCGCATCGCTCGGGCCAGTGCTGCTGTTGATCATCGGACTCATGCTTGCCGGGTCATCGCAGGAGCTGAGTGAGGCCGTTGCGACCGACCCCATCGGTGCCTTGACCACGTTGCTGCCCACCTGGTTTCTGGTGCCATTTGCGTTGGTAGCGGTGCTCGGTCTGATCGGTGGTGCGGTCCTCGATATTTATTCCTCCGGTCTCGCGCTGCTCAGTGCCGGACTGCCGGTGCCACGCTTTGTGGCCGCAGCGATCGACGGGGTTTTGATGATCGCCGGTTCCATCTACTTGGTGTTCATCGCAGACAACTTCATCGGCCCATTTCAGGGATTCTTGATCACCTTAGGTGTGCTGATTGCAGTCTGGTGCGGGATCTTCCTCGGGGACTTCGCACTGCGCCGCCGGCCTTACGCGAGCTCAGAGCTCCTGGACCCGCGAGGCCGCTATGGCAGTGTTCGTCCGCTGTCCCTGGTGCTTCTGGTGATCGGCGCCGTCATCGGTTGGGGGCTGGTCACCAACACATTTGCCGGCTGGCTGGCGTGGCAGGGATATCTGCTTGGGCCGTTCGGCTTGGGCGGTCGGGAAGGTTCCTGGGCGTACGCGAACCTGGGAGTACTCACTGCACTGCTGATCGGTTTTGTTGGCATGTTGGTGTTTGGCCGCCGTGCGGTACGGGCACAAGAGGATCGGCCACTATCTTCTGGTGATCTGGAGGCGGCAAGCGTCGAATGAATCTGAACATCGAACCACCGGCCAGGCAGGCTACCGACCCCTGGTTGATGATCATTGATATGCAGCGGATCTTCGCTGAGCCGAGCAGTGAATGGGCAACTCCAGGCTATGAATCAGCCTCTGCTGGCATTTCACGTCTGCTCGGCACCTTCGGGTCCCGGGTCTGCTTAACGCGTTTCTTGGCCCCTGACCCACCGACTGGTATCTGGATCACCTACTACGAGAAGTGGCCGTTTGCTCTCGATCCGGTCAACGCACCGCTGTATGAGCTGAGCGATGAATTTGTCTCGGTCCCGGCGGCGATCACCGTCGACCGGACGACGTTCGGCAAGTGGGACGCTGAAACTGACCGACTGCTCGGCTACCCTCAGGAAATTGTGCTTGCGGGCGTAACCACCGACTGCTGCGTACTCTCGACGGCGCTACCGGCATGCGACGACGGCGTCCACGTCACCGTAGTTGCCGATGCCTGTGCTGGCGTCACAGGAGCCGACCACGAGCGCGCCCTCGACGCGATGGCGCTCTACAGCCCCATGATCGACGTGGCAGACGTTGACTCCGTCCTGGCGTTCCTGGCCAAATGAGTTCGGCGGACGAGCGGGCACTCGGCGCCTTGTACGGTCTGGCGATCGGTGATGCGCTCGGCATGCCGACTCAGCTCCTGTCGCATGATCAAGTCGGCACCCATTTCGGGAGGCTCGACGGTTTCCGGGAAGCGCCTCCCGATCACCGGATCGCTGCCGGGCTCCCCGCAGGGTCGATCACCAACGACACTGAGCAGGCGCTGCTGCTGACCGATGCCCTACTGGCGGGAGGCGGCCACGTCGACAGCGAAGACCTCGCCCGCCGGCTGCTTACCTGGGCCGAGCGCGCACGGGAACGGGGATCGCTGGATCTGTTGGGTCCTTCGACTAGTGCAGCCGTGACGGCGTTGGTGGCTGACGGGCCTCTAGATGTGTTCGGGCGGTCGGCAGCCACCAACGGCGCAGCGATGCGAATTACCCCGGTTGGCCTCGTTGCGGCTGCGGATGATCTTGCTGCACTGGTTGATCTTGTCGTGGAGGCGTCACGGGTCACGCACTACACGAGTGTGGCGATTGCCGGTGCGGCAGCCGTAGCGGCGGCAGTGAGTGCAGGCATTGCCGGA
>JBKPEY010000110.1:0-4507 GCA_046744405.1 Actinomycetota bacterium | reverse complement strand
GCCGGCGCAGTCGCAACTGTCCGAGACGTGTCTGGGACAGCGGACAAATCACGCGCTGTTTCTGAGTTGGTGGTCAGCCCCACGGCCGCCGCAACGGCGAGGCCAAGGGCAGAGACACCCAGTGCCGCGAATCCGTGCCAGAGCCAGCCCTTGCCCGAATCGGGCTCAGGCTCGACAAAGACGTCTTGATAGCCCTCACGTTCGGTTCGCTGTTCCCCAGACAGCTCCCTCATCCCCTACTGGCGCGCCTACGACCACGGGCCGCAACCCTCGGCCGCGTCCAGCAGATTCCTGGCTGGACGGCGCGCCAAACGCTTGTCTGTCTCATTCCTGTCTTTGACTGGACCCCCGAAGCAGGCCAGACAACTCAAGAAAGATAACAACCAGGTCACGGAAACCTCAATGGATTCGGAGACCGGCGCAACATATTGACGAGCCGGAGCGTTACGACGTGCTGGGCGTTCCGTCGGGATCAAGCTCACGCAACGCTTGAGTGATGGTGAAAGCGATTCGGCCGTTGTTGGGCATGGAGAGGTGGCCGACGCCGCGTACGGGAATGTTTCGAACGTTGAGATCAGGATGGTCGAGTCGAGCGTTGCGACTGGGCACGATCAGATGATCGATATCGCTATAGAACGCGAGAAAGCGCGTGCGGCACTCGGCTGCCGGCTCGGCCAGCTCCTGGATCAATGAGGAGCTTGGGGCGAGCTGACGGACCAAGGGCAGCAGCGGTACGGCCCAGGCCAGCTGAGTGCCCTGATGCGGCGTACCCAGCGTTATCAAGGTGTGTACGTGGCGGTCGCCTCCCAGCCGTTGCACGTAATAACGGGCGATCAGGCCGCCAAGGCTGTGTCCGATGACATGGACCCGTTCATAGCCAGTGGACGCCGCCAATTCCTCGATGGCCTCACCCAAATGGACGGCGGCCTGCGGAATGTTATGTGTGAGCAGGCCGTAGTCGTACGCGGACAGCGTTTGGAAGCCGCGGCGCCGGAGCGCGTACTCCATCCATGTAAAAGTGGCGTGGTTGTCGATGATGCCGTGCACCAGCACTATCGGCGTCTCCGCAGCGTCTATGCGGTGGTGAGAAAGGCTGCGTTGTTCCGGGCTAAGGCCACTCAGATCATGTCGGCTGCGTCCTGCGACGGCTCGAGTGGGTGTAGACACAAACCCCAACGGATACATCAGCATGTGCGCCGTGGCCCAGGCGGCCTCGATGGCGAGCCCGGACGCCATGCGCGGCATATCGAGTGCCACGAGACGCGCGAGGCGCGCCGCTGAAATGCCTCCATTGGCACTCGCCCGCACGAAAAAAATATTACTGGGTAGTAGGTTGGATTTCGTGGCTTCGGATGTGCAGTCAGACTCGGCTCCAGTTCGAATTGTCGTCGCTAAGCCGGGACTTGATGGCCACGATCGCGGCGCCAAGGTGGTCGCTCGCGCACTGCGTGACGCGGGTATGGAGGTCATCTACACCGGACTCCATCAAGCGCCGGACCAGATCGTCGCTACGGCTCTGGCCGAGGATGCGGACGCCATTGGCCTGTCTGTGCTTTCAGGGGCGCACATGACGCTGTTCGCCAGGGTGATCGAACTACTGCACGATGCCAATGCCGATGACATCGTGGTCTTCGGCGGTGGCATCATTCCGGATGCCGACAGACAGGCACTCGCGGAGATGGGTGTTGCTGAGGTCTTTACGCCAGGGGCGACGATGAGCGAGATCGTTTCCTGGGTGCGTGCCAATGTCGGCGCCGCGAGACGTGACGAAGGGGCGTCAATCGGGACTCCGATCCCAGACGGCGCCTGCTGAGCGGTTCTGAACGACTAGCCATCCGTCATGCGGCTCGTTCGAACCAGTCGAGCGCGAGGTCGGCGGCCGCGGCGGGGGCGTCGTCGGTGATGAAATGCGCTGCGTCGTCGACGTAGGCGAACTCGACGCGATCGGCGTACCGCTCCGGATTGCGGCAGATACGCTCCATGAGCTCCTCGGTCCACGGGCGGTCGCGGCGGCCGAATACGACGAGCGTCGGCACCGTGAGCCGCCGGCGGCGGTAGACGCCGCGCATCATGCGCATGGCTTCGGGCAGGATCATGCCGCGGGTGAGCGGACGCACCGCGCCGTCGATGTCGGGCCGGCGCATCGGGGCGAGGTGGGCTTCGACGGCTGCCTGCGATATTGGGCGGGCGACGTACGCCTCGGAGAAGACTCCGCGCAGTGAGGCGCCCGGGCGGTGCCAGATGAACGGGGGCAGGTGCCGCAAGCCCGGGAGAAGCTTCGGGCTGAACTTCATGAAGCCCGGCGGCACGGCGAGTTGCGCTGCCGTTCGAACCCGCTCGGGGTGGTCGTAGGTCAGCTGCATCGCGGTGATGACGCCCATGTCGTGGGCGACGAGGTGGGCGCGCTCGATGTGGAGCAGGTCGAAGAGGGCGAGCAGGTCGCGGAGCCGGGTCTCGCGTTCGATACGCGGATCGTCGGCCACGGTCCAGCCGGCCCCGCGCAGGTCGGGGCAGAGAACGTGGTAGCCGCCTGCGGCGATGACCGGAGCTATGGCGTGCCACTGCCACCAGTGTTGGGGGAATCCGTGCAGCAGCACGACCGGTTCGCCCTCGCCGATGGCGGCGACATGAGTGCGAAGACCTGGCGTCTCGATCATGAAATGGTCGAAGCCGGAGGCCTCTGGCAGCGGCGGCGACCAGGACGAGGCGTCGACGGAGCGGCTGAGGTGGGGCTCGGGCGCGGGCATGACGACCCCGTTCGTGCGGCGACTACTATGTTCATAGTAGTCCTATTGGAAGGGGGCGTCTATGCCGGCGGCCACCCGGGAGCGCGCACTCGAGGCGGCCGTAGAGCTGCTCGGCGCGGACGGCGTCCGCGCGTTGAGCCATGCGCGGGTCGATGAACGAGCCGGCCTGCCGCCCGGGTCGACCTCGAATTGGTTCCGCACCCGCCGGGCGCTGCTCGGCGGCGTGGTCGACTGGATCGCCGAGCGCGAGCGCGCCGATTTCGACCCAGCCGCAATGCCTGCGATCGCGGGGCTCGACGGGCTGATCGAGGGCTTGTGCGCCGTGGTCGAACTGCAGACCGGGCCGTACGCCGCGCGCACCCGCGCACGCTACGCTCTCTTCCTCGAACTCGCCGGCGACCCCGAGCTTGGCGAGCCGCTGCGGCGGCAGCGCCGCGAGTTCGAGCGGTGGACTGAGCGGATGGTGATCGCCGTTGGCATCGCCGATCCTGTGCCGGCGACCCGGGCCCTTATGGCGTTCGGCGACGGACTGGTCCTGCACCGGCTCACCGTCGACCCCGCTCTCGACATGCGCCCCGCCATCGAACGCGAGGTGCGCGCCCTGGCAGAGTCTTGACCTGACGCTCCAGCGCGGGAGACCAAGACACCACGGGCGACCTGCCAGACAAGATCAACGAGCTTGCTCGAGTGCCAAACCAATACCTCACAGATAGGCTTCGGTTCGTCTGTCCGACGGCATGGAGGCGAGTGTGGACCTGTACGAGTACCAAGCGCGTGACATCTTCGAGGCACATGGGGTGCCCGTGCTGCGTGGCATTACAGCTACTACCCCTGCTGAGGCCAAGGAGGCTGCCGTTGCTCTCGGTACTCCGGTAGTCGTCGTCAAGGCGCAAGTCAAGACCGGCGGCCGCGGTAAGGCGGGCGGCGTCAAGATCGCCAAGAGCCCCGAGGAGGCCGAAGCGCGCGCTGGCGAGATTCTCGGTCTGGACATCAAGGGACATCTCGTCAACACGGTCATGCTCGCTGAGGGTGCCGACATTGCCGAGGAGTACTACTTCTCGCTGCTACTGGATCGGGCCGAACGCCGCTACCTCGCCATGTGCTCCACGGAAGGCGGGATGGACATCGAGACGCTCGCGGCTGAGCGGCCGGAAGCATTGGCTCGTATTCCGGTGGACCCGAGAGCAGGAATCGACCAGGCCAAGGCCGCCGAGATTGTTGCGGCCGCTGGCTTCCCGGGGACCGATGCTGACGAAATTGCGCGCGTTATCCAGCTGCTCGGCGTCGTGTATCAGAAGGAGGACGCGACGCTGGTCGAGGTCAACCCGCTGGTGAAGACTGCGAACGGCAAGATCATTGCACTCGATGCCAAGGTTTCCCTCGACGAGAACGCCGCCTTTCGCCACCCCGATCATGCTGCACTGGCCGACAAATCTGCTGAGGACCCGCTAGAGGCGGCAGCAAAAGCGAAAGGCCTCAACTATGTCAAGCTCGACGGGTCAGTGGGCGTCATCGGGAATGGGGCCGGCTTGGTGATGAGCACCCTCGACGTTGTCGCGTACGCGGGCGAGGAATTCCCTGGATCACCGAAGCCAGCGAATTTCCTCGACATCGGCGGTGGGGCCAGCGCAGAGATCATGGCCAACGGCCTAGAGATCATCATCAGTGACAAGCAAGTGAAGAGTGTCTTCGTGAACGTCTTCGGCGGAATTACCGCATGCGACGCGGTGGCCAACGGAATCGTGCAGGCCTTTCGACTA